>CAKZRZ010000308.1 GCA_937918955.1 uncultured Arenicella sp. | reverse complement strand
AGAGCAAGCTTTGAAGGACAGCACAGCCGACATTAATTACGCCAAAGCAAAAGCTGAGTTAGCTCAAGCAGCGGCACAGTTAGCAGCAATCAAAAAGATGGCTAAGCGCGGTCGATAAGGCTCGCGTAATCAAATTAGTTCAAAGTAGTACGAATACTGCTTTGAACTTTTTAAGGGAACTTGGCTCCATCAAAAGGATTGATAGGAGTTAAGTGCTCAAGCTCTAAGTAAAGCTTAAGTCGAGCCGACTTTTATATAGAAGTCACTTTCAGCATTTTTATCACTTAGCGTATATTTCTAGAACCTTTACATTCGAGGGATAGTGCTCGTGCCTACCAATACCAGCCATACCCTAAGTGAATCTCGCTTTCTCCATCATAATTGAGGTCGAGCCTGATGTTTCGGTTTGGCTTATCGCCAATGCGGTTTTGCCATTGAACTAATGTTTCGCTATCTGCATCACCGTCGATTGAAAATCGTTTGCCAACTACTAATTGTGTTTTCCAGCCTCTGAGTGGTTTAGCTACCGCTGCAGCAGTAGTGGTGGTGCGTAGTGAGCCGCCCTTAAAGTTTGAGTGATAGCTAACTTCGCCCTCAAAATAAATACTTAATGCTGGGCTTAGTCGCTTTGCTTTGATTGCGCTGGCTGAAACATGGCCAAGTAAACAATCTATACATGAATTGTTAGCACGCTCTAAGCCAAAGCGCAGCCCCCACCCTAGCCCGCCATCTCCAGGCAGCCCAGTGCGAGATATATTGAGCGTTTTTATGCTAACTAGATCAAAGCGACTAATGCGTAAATGATCCTCAAACGCGGTAGCTTCTAAGTTAAACATATTGAGTATTGAATTTTCAACATGGCCTTCATCAAGATCAAGTAAGTCGTAGCTTACAGGTCGAATGCGAAACCAAACGCCATTACCCAGTTCACTATTACGCACATAACCAAATCGTACTAAGCTGGGTCTAGAGCCAGTATGTGGTGGCGTAGACCAGCTTTCTATTGAAGTTGTTAGGTCTTCAAAACTGTCATTTGTTTTGGCGGCAAGGCTAAGGCGCTTAGCATAAAGCTTAGTGCGTTTTTGACTTAGGGTTTGTTTCTTACTCGCTTTATCAGTTTTTGCTATAAGAAACGAATAATAATCAGTGAGGGTGTCAATAACTGCCAGTTCTATATCAGGTTCTAGCTGTTGATTGAATTCTTGCGTTATTACGTAGTTTTTAACGGCGGCTTTCCCGGTTTCAGATAAAGACGAAAACGATTCATTCAGCCTACTATGTCGAGACGGTGTACGGCTAATTTTGCTAACTAATGGTTTACCATTATTGCTTGTTTGCATAGCGTTAAAAAAGGTATTTGCCGGAACTGCGTAAATACGGTTGCGCGGTGACAACCGTTTACCGATCGCATATTGCAATAGGTCTTCTAAAAAGTAGCCGCAATTCTTACTAAAGAAACGATAGGTAAAGCGTTGGCTCAATAGCTCCCAACTATACAAAATGAGTTTTCTCTTCTGAGAGTCATTCAAATTCAGCTGGTAGTCCCAAAGATCACGTAGATCGCTCTCTGAATAGCTGTGGTTAAGTTGATAAAAAGTGGTGTCGGAAAATGCTGCTTGGTAGCCGCCGAACACGCCTCGTACCATATATACCAGCGGATTTTCATTTGGTGGAACAATCGCCCCGTTATTAATGGTGATGTCGAGTAAACCGCCCGTGTTGACTTTAGAGCTATTAAACTTTAGTAGCGGGTGACCATAAAAGGACGCTGGGTTTTTAAAGTAGCCAGAAGCGAATACCAGACTGACTGATTCTACGTCGTCAATATTGACCCATTGATTGAATTTTGCGCAGACGATGTTCTCAATATTACTTGGGAATTGAACATGGTTCTTAAGAAATTCATAGCGCGCGATAAATTTACAGCGTGGGTGATCATCGCCTGATTGATCTGCTTTTAAGGGTGTTAGCATTGCTCTGAGTGTGGCGCGTAATTCGGATTGCGCGTTGTGAGCGCCGTCGTTAGCGAAGAACGCATTACTGGAACTAATCTCGCTGGTCCGTTTACCGAGTAGGCGAGCCGTGTATTGAATCAAATTCTGCCAGTCTGGAGAGTCTGCTATTGAACGTTGTTCTAGGGAATCGAGAGCCGACTTGTAGTGAGAGTCAACTGATATCGCCGATTTAGCTTTAGCTGTGCTGATAAAAATAGACCAGCTCAGAAATAAAATTAAGGCGTGAAGGAGTTTTATCATCTATATGCTTATGAATAAAAAAGGCTCGACTGTATCAGCCGAGCCTTAGTACAAAGAGCGCTAGCCGTATGGCTGCGTCTGCTGACCTACTACTTTATGCGTTGCATGAAGCAATTGCACGATCAACCATAGCGCCCATTTGTTGCGCTTTATAGCTTTGTGAAGCAGACACAAAATCATCATCAGCAAACGAAACAGCTAACTCGTTTTGTACGCTAGTAATTGCTGTGCTTTGTGAACTAGTATCGCATTGCATCAAGCCCATCAATGCAGCTACATGTGTACCGCCGCCTTTTACGAACTCCTCTTCTAGTACGGGGTATGTCTCATTAATGAACAACGCCGCGGTGGTCGCTGCTCCAGCACATGAACCAGGAGACGAAGTTTGTGAACTGAATGCTGTAGTACCTAAGTCCCATATGACGTTCGAGATTATCGCTGCTGTTTCATTCTTAGTAAAAATAGCTGCACCAATACCACATTGTGAAAACGCATTTTCAATGTCAGTCGCATCTTCAGCAGATGCTGGTGTTGTGGAAATTGCTAATGCCGATGAGAAAGCGATTAGGCTTAAGCGAACTTTATTCGAAATCATAGTTATATCCTTTTTTGTAAGTCTAAATAAGGTGTTCCCAAGCGAACACTGCGTTAGATGTTAACTAAAGTAAGTTCGGCACGCAATGTTATTACCCGATGGCTTAATTGACTACTAATTAATTGGATGTTTCTAAATAAGAAGGTGTATGAAATTCCCAAAAAACACTCTTATCTGTTATAAATAAGCATCAAAACAATTGAGGGTACTGTGATGGGAACCGGAACTATTCTATTAATTCTTTTTATTGGCTTAATTCTCTATGGCGTTGGCATGTACAACCGCTTGGTATCTGGCCGAAATTCTTATAAAAATGCGTTTGCACAAATTGATGTGCAACTTACTCGCCGACACGATTTAATACCGAATTTGGTCGAAACAGCGAAAGGCTACATGGCACATGAAAAGGAAACGCTAGAGGCTGTCATCAATGCACGTAACTCAGCAGTGAGCGGCCTTAGTAATGCAAAAGCTGATCCAACCGACCCAGAAGCTATGAAGCAACTTGGTCAGGCCGAGCAGGGCTTGAGCGGAGCGCTTGGTCGTTTGTTTGCATTGTCTGAGGCTTATCCTGATTTGAAAGCGAATGAAAACATGATGCAGCTTTCTGAAGAGTTAACCACTACCGAGAACAAAGTCTCGTTCGCGCGTCAGGCCTATAATGATGCGGTAATGATGTATAACAACTTACGTGAGCAGTTTCCAAGCAACTTTATCGCCAACTGGTTTCAGTTTAAAGGCGCTGAATTGTTAGAGATTGAAGACGAAGCGATGAAGCAAGTTCCTAAAGTAGAGTTCTAATAAACGATACGTTGTTATGAATTTTTTCGAGCATCAAGAGCAAGCGCGAAAACAATCGCGTTGGATTATTTTTGCTTTTGTCGCGGTTACTCTGCTAATTGTAGTCGCGGTTAATGTCTTACTGATGATTGTTCTCTCGAGTCAGTCTAGTGAGACAATGGCCGGTATTCTTGATCCACAAACTTGGCTGGCCAATAGTTCATTGTTGCTTGCGTCTAGTGCAGCGACAGGTGGAGCGATTGGTCTTGCCAGCCTCGGAAAAATCGTTAGCTTGCGTAGCGGCGGTGGTAAAGTCGCTAGAGATATGGGAGCTACTTTAGTGACGCCTGATACTCGAGATGTACTGAGACGCAGGCTTTACAATGTTGTTGAAGAAATAGCATTAGCTTCTGGTACGCCAGTGCCCGAAGTATATGTCATGGAAAACGAACCTGGTATCAACGCCTTCGCGGCTGGCTATACAGCCTCAGATGCCGCGGTTGCGGTCACACAAGGTACCTTAGAAAAACTATCGCGCTCTGAACTTCAAGGCGTTATCGCGCACGAGTTCAGTCATATATTCAATGGCGACATGCGCATAAATATTCGCATGATGGGAGTCATTTTTGGCATCACAGTGATCGCCATTCTTGGTCGAAAGTTTTTGCACGCGAGTAGCTATCGTGTGCGTTCGTCGCGAGACAACAATGGCACGGCGATTGTTGCCATCGGTTTGGTGTTAATGTTGGTGGGTTATATTGGCTTGTTTTTCGCTCGATGGATGAAGTCTGCGCTCTCACGTCAGCGAGAATATCTTGCGGATGCATCTGCAGTTCAGTTTACCCGTGATCCTGAAGGAATTTCAGGTGCCTTGAAAAAGATCGCAGCTTATAGCCATTCATCCTATTTGCATTCAGATTCCGAAGAAGTTAGCCATATGTTGTTTGGCAGTGGATACAGGTCGTTAATGTTTGCGACCCATCCTCCTCTTGAACAGCGAATCGCTAGAATCGAAAAAGGCTTTCAACTCAGTGACATTGATTCGCTTGCGAAGAAGTTAAAAAAGCAAGAACACATGGAGCACGTACAAGCGGAAAAGGCCGCGGAAGAGCAGCAAAACCGAAAAAATAAAAAAGCCAAAGGAGGCTTTTTTGACGTCGAGGGAATGTTTGGAGATATTGGCAATCCGAGTACTGAGCGTATAGCCGCAGCGGCTGTTCTAGCAGCCTCTTTACCAAGTGGACTATCGAGTTCGGCGCATAGTCTAGAGTGGGTTCCTGAAGTTTTGTTTTATTGCTTGCTAGATCGCGATGATGAAATTCGTGAAAAGCAATTGCTGGTCGTAGTTGAGCAAATGGGTGACATTAGTGAGCGTAAGTTACAACACTTGATTCAGACTCATGGTTCGGTAAGAGAAGACCAACGTTTGGCAATACTCGAGATGAGCTTTCCTACACTCAAACGTCGCCCTATTCACGATATTGAACGGATTCAAAGTACGATCAATCTATTGGCCAATGCTGATAACAAGATAGATTCGTTTGAATTTCTATTAACCCGATTGATTACGCAATATCTTAATGAGGCTAATTTGCCTAATCGAACACGTTTGCATGGCACCAAAAAGCTCAAAGACTGCCGAAATGAATTGGCTACCGTCGTAAGCATTTTGGCATCGCATGGGCAAGATAGAGCAACGCCTCAAGGGCTACAATTAGCTCAGAAGGCATTTAAAGAGGGTATGTCGGTTGCCAATATTGCGCATTTGAATCTGTCGTTCAGCGATCAATGGCAGAACGACCTAGATACCGCACTTAGCAAACTCGATGACTTGAGTCCAAACCAAAAGTCGATTGTTGTGGCGGCGTTAGTTCGCACGGTGCTTGATGATCGTAAAATTCTAACTCAAGAGCATGAAATGTTAAGGGTAATCTGTGCGCTACTACATGTCCCTATTCCGATTCTGAGTACGCAATCAGAAACTGATTGATAGAGAGTTAATTTATCGGTAGGTCCAAAGGCGATGAGCGATGAAGCTATATATCGGTACGCTCAGAACCACCATTGCAATTCCGATATTGTAGTGAAAGCCGAGCATTTCAGCGAACGTAGAGATAATCAAGGTAAGAACAAGGCCACCTAAAGAAATAATAATAAATCGCGACGCGGTTCGTTTGTTTATTTTATTGGAAAAGCTCCAGAGCGTATTTGCTGCATATGAAAAACATGTAGCAATAACGAAGGCTACACCGTTCCCGGTTTGAGTATTGCTTCCCAGCAGCGAAATAAAAATCGTTGCGACTACTATGTGGATCAAGGTTGAACCAACACCTGTAATTCCAAATTTGACAAAGCTATTAGAGACCTGTTTTGAACTGTCTTTGGCTTGTGGCATGGGTATGTTGAACGCGCTTGAAAACTAGAGCTCATGTATGAGCCGAGAAAGCATGAAATACAATGGGTTAACTTCGGACTCTATCTTAGCATTCGCGGAAGCCCTTGTATCAAAGATCCTTACTAGTTTTGCATTGCTAGCTCTATTTCGGACTCAAATGAGGCCGCCGAAATATGGTATTGTTATGATCAACTACTGATCATTAGCGTCTGTGTTGATGAGACGAATAGATCGAAATTTTATGCGATGAACCGCAACAAGTTGATGACCAGTTTATACTCAAATATTAAGGTGCAATATAATTGGCAACCGGACAATAGTATTAGCCAAGCAAATTTATTTCCCTTATTGCGGCCGCTTATCTGCGCGAAAGGCTCTCTTACTTTGGCTCTCAGTTCTTTAAGTAATGAAGATTTTTCGGTGAACGTCCTTAGCCAGGTAGTTGCGACGCCCATGTTTCATGAACAAATCGCTTTGAGTCAGCCGTTTTCTCGTGCCGCTATGATTCGAGAGGTGGAGCTTAAGCTTAGCGATACAGCAGTGGTGTTCGCGCGCAGTATTATCCCTCTAGAGCTAGTTAGTAGTGGAAGAAACGGCTTAGCGAATTTGGGGCGCACTCCACTAGGCCATTTGCTATTTAAAGATGGCAACATCCGCGTTTCTAAGCGTCAAATTTTACAGACAACTATCGATGGAGTTTCGGTGGCCGCGCGCCGAACTCCTTATGACTATCAAGGCTCCCAAATTTTGGTCAGCGAGTATTTTTTGCCGGCATTGAAAGACTATCTATAAGATAGGAGACAATCATAAGACGTATCGATTCTGTGGAAATATATATCTCAACTATTAACGCGCTCTTTGCTGGATTGCTCGTTCTGTTTTTTTCATCTTATTCCATGGCCGAAACGGATGCGATACCAGATGCAAAAGTAGAGCCCTGAGATCAATGGGCAGATGATGCTCAAGAAATGATGGATCACTTTGCCAATAAGCACGAGATAAATGAGCATGAGTTGGCGTCGAACTTAGAGCAAAGCTACCGCGATAATCTCTATTAGTTTAATAATTTAAAGGCTTTCAATATACGCGACATTGCCGCGAGTGAAGCGTTTATAGTTTAGCGGTCTTGACGTAAGCAGCTGATCAAGTGACTTACTGTTGATGTTCTTGCCTGTTTGCCCCGATTTCTCGAGCTTTTGAAGATAGCGGCGCCCCAGTCCCTTATCGTTTACAAGGCTTGTGACAGATATTGTG
>CAKZRZ010000307.1 GCA_937918955.1 uncultured Arenicella sp. | reverse complement strand
TCTAAACCCGTACAATTTGGAGTACATTATGTCAGACGTTACTATGCGCCAGATGCTTGAAGCAGGCGTACACTTTGGTCACCAGACCCGCTATTGGTCACCTAAAATGCGCCCGTTTATCTTCGGTGAGCGCAACAAAATTCACATTATCAACCTTGAGCAAACTTTGCCAATGTTCAACGACGCGATGAACTACATCGGCAGTATCGTTGGCAATGGCGGAAACGTCATGATTGTTGGTACTAAACGTTCAGCTAGCAAGCTTGTTAAAGAAGCAGCAGAACGCGCAGGCGCGCCTTACGTTAACCATCGTTGGTTAGGCGGCATGTTGACTAACTTTAAAACCGTTAAAAACTCAATCCGTCGTTTGAAAGAGTTGGATACACAGTTAGTTGAAGGCACTGCGGCTCGCTTGAGCAAAAAAGAATCTCTTACTCTTGATCGCGAGCGCATCAAGCTAGAGCGCAGCCTTGGCGGCATCAAGAATATGCAAGGCTTGCCAGATGCATTATTCGTGATCGACGTTAAATCTGAGTACATCGCTGTCTCAGAAGCCAATAAATTAGGCATCCCGGTAATTGCGGTTGTTGATACAAACTGTGTTCCAGATGGTATCGATTATGTAATTCCAGGTAACGATGACGCAATTCGTGCGATCAGCCTTTACGTTGAAGCGGCGGCCGACACTATTATTAACGCTCGCGCTGCAGCAGCTATTAAACCAGCTGTTTCTAAAGACCAAACCAGCGAATACGTTGAAGTTGTTGAAGAAGCAGCGGTAGCCGCTGAAGAAGCGCCAGCTGAAGCTCCTGTTCCAGCTGAAGCTCCTGTTGTTGAAGCGGCTGTTGAAGAAGCCCCTGCGGTATCTGCTGACGGCGATAAATTGACTGACATTAATGGCATTGGCCCAGTGATCGAAGGCAAATTGAAAGCGCTTGGTGTTACTACCTTCCAACAAATCGCAGACTTCACTGCTGAAGACGTTGAGCGTATCGATGGCGAGTTAAACTTCAAAGGCCGTATTGATCGCGAAGAGTGGATTTCACAAGCAAAAGCGAAAATAGCGTAATCACTATTCGCTTACATTATTAGTATGATTAAGGCCTGTTTGACCGGGCTTTAATCACTAACTAACTTAAGAACTTATTTTATAGGTGATGATATGGCAATTACTGCCTCATTAGTTAAAGAACTGCGTGAACGTACTGGCGCAGGCATGATGGAATGCAAAAAGATGTTGACCGAGACTGACGGCGATATCGATTTGGCAATTGAAGAAATGCGCAAGCGCGGCGCGGCCCAAGCTGATAAGAAAGCAGGTCGTATTGCAGCTGAAGGCACAATCGTAACGCTAGTTGACGGCGCCAAAGGCGTTGCAGTTGAAGTTAACTCTGAAACTGACTTCTCAGCGAAAGACGAATTCTTCGTAGCCTTCGCTAAGCAAGTAGCTGAAACTGTGCTGGCGAACTCGCCTGCAGATATCGAAGCACTGGCTTCTACTGCAACTGCAGCTGGCCCGACGGTTGAAGAAGCACGTCAAGCCTTGATCCAAAAAATTGGGGAGAACATCACGGTTCGTCGTTTTCAAATTGTTGAAGCCGGTGACGGAGAAGTTGTTGGCGCTTACCAGCACGGTAACAAAATTTCTGTTTTGACTCGTTTAGCGGGCGGTAGTGAAGATCTTGCAAAAGACGTTGCGATGCACGTTGCTGCGAGTAAGCCTGTGTGTGTTTCTTCGGATGAGGTTCCTTCTGATCTTTTGGCTAAAGAACGTGAGATCTACGCAGCTCAAGCGGCGGAAAGCGGCAAACCAGCTGAAATCATGGAGAAAATGGTTGAAGGTCGTATTCGCAAATACTTGAACGAAGTAACACTGCTTGGTCAAGCGTTTGTAAAGGACCCAGACGTAACAGTAGAGAAGTTGTTGAAGTCTGCTGGCGCAGAATGTAAGCAATTTGTACGTTACGAAGTTGGTGAAGGCATCGAGAAGAAAGAAGATGACTTTGTTGGCGAAGTAATGGCTCAAGCTGGTAAGGCTTAAGTAAATAGCTGGCTACTAATAAACCTCACTGCGTGATCGCAGAAGGGGCCAGTACCAAAAATAGCCAGGCATTGCGCTCTGGCTATTTTTTTGAGCGTAGCTTAGTGATCGCAATTGAGTTAATCCTAAATTCAAATGCCGCATCCGAGGCATTTTGCCTTATAATCGAACGCGTCAAAGAAGCCTGCATTAAGAAGTGGGCGTTTATAAAAGCTATACAATTTGGAGTAATTAGCCATGTCCAATGATTCGTCCTCCGGCGGTTTTCGAAGAATATTACTGAAACTTAGCGGCGAAGCCCTTGCAGGCAGTTCTGGCGACGCTAAATTTGGCATCGATGCTCAAGTGCTCAATGCGGTGTGTAAAGAAATTGCGGCGGTAATTGAAACGGGCACTCAGGTTGCGATTGTTATTGGTGGTGGCAATTTTTTTCGTGGTATTTCGGCTTCCGAGTCGGGCATTGAGCGTGCAACGGCTGATTATATTGGCATGTTGGCAACCGTGATGAATGCTCTTGCGGTACAACAAGCTTTGAAGCAAATTGGCGTCGAGGCACGCGTTCAATCGGCCATTCCTATTTCGCCAGTTTCTGAGCCATATGTGCGCTTACGCGCGCTAAAGCACTTAAATCAAGGCCGTGTAGTGATTTTCGCAGCAGGTACTGGCAACCCATATTTCACTACTGATACTGCGGCTAGCCTCCGTGCCGCAGAGATCAATGCTGACATCTTGGTAAAAGCAACTAAGGTCGATGGTGTATATGATAGCGACCCAGAGTCGAATCCTGATGCGGTTCGTTACGAGCAAGTGAGTTACGACGAAGTATTGCAAAAGCGTCTGGGTGTCATGGATGCTACGGCGATTGCTTTGTGCCGTGACAACAATATGGATTTACGTGTATTGTCGATCAGCGAGGAAGGCGCACTCGCGAAAATGGCACAAGGGCAGAAAATCGGAACCTTGATTAATGGCGGGGCGTAAGCCTTCGATTATTAAAGTTTGAAACAAGTGTAAATAGATTTTCAAACGATTATTTAAGCAAAGATAACTAATAAAGATAACTAATATAGGAGCTCTCCATAAATTGGATCGAGCGAATAAGAGGAAAGTATGATTGATGATATTTTGAAAGACGCCGAAGATCGTATGCAAAAGAGTATTGAATCAATGCGAGGTGATATGGCCAAAATACGTACTGGTCGAGCGAGTCCTGCGTTGATCGATCACCTGTCGGTTGACTATTACGGAACGGCCACGCCGATCAACCAAGTAGCTAATGTCTCGGTTCAAGATGCGCGTACGCTAGCGGTACAGCCTTGGGAGAAAAATATGGTTCCTGTGGTAGAGCGAGCTATTATTGAGGCTAACTTAGGTTTCAATCCGGTTACCGCGGGCGATCTAATTCGAATCCCTATGCCGCCACTAACGGAAGATCGTCGTAAAGAGATGGTCAAGGTCGCGGCTAGCGAAGGCGAGAGTGGCAAAGTCGCGGTTCGCAATATTCGCCGTGATGCGAACAATGATTTTAAATCGCTTGAGAAAGAAAAAGAGATCAGCGAAGACGATGAGAAGCGCGCCAATGATTTGGTTCAAAAGTTGACAGACAAGTATGTTTCATTGATCGACGAGATTGTAAAAGAGAAAGAAGCGGACATCTTACAAGTTTAGTTTGTTGCGATTGAGTCAACTCTTTTCTACTAAGCCCGCGCTACTTCTTAGCACTGGCGTTAGATTCAATCGTAAATCGACGACTTTAAGATACAGTCAAATACTCTAATGTTTAAAATAATACGATCTTGGTGGCTTGTTGTATCCCAAGGGCTGCGCCATTTGATTGGTTCTGGCGCTAGCCGAAAGCCCACAAAATTGCCGATCATAACGCCCAAACCGAAGCATGTTGCGGTGATTATGGACGGCAATGGACGATGGGCTAATTCTCAAGGCTTGTCTCGTGTAGCTGGTCATAAACGCGGAGTTGACTCGGTTAAATCTCTAATCAAAAGCTGTATCGAGCACGAGATTCCCTATTTATCTATCTTTGCGTTTAGCAGTGAAAATTGGAATCGACCTGAGTCTGAGGTAAGTGCTCTGATGGAGTTGCTTGGTAACGCCTTGGAAACCCAAACTAAAAAGCTTAATGAAAACGGTGTTCGCCTTCAGCTTCTAGGTGACATGTCGCGGTTTAGTGATAAAATTCAAGAACTTGCGAAGCAATCAGAAAAGGCAACTGTAGCCAATGATACACTCGTTTTTAATGTCGCAATAAACTATGGCGGGCGCTGGGATATCGCGCAAGCGTGTCGCAAGCTAGCGCAAAAGGTCGAAAGTGGAGAGCTCAAAGCCAGTGATATTGATGAACACATGATAAATAATCATGTTTCGACCGCAGGCATACCCGACCCCGACCTTTTTATAAGAACCAGTGGTGAATACCGAATTAGCAATTTTCTCTTGTGGCAAGCAGCCTACTCAGAGTTTTATTTCACCGATGTTCTATGGCCCGATTTTGACGAGCATGAGTTTACAGACGCGCTAATTAAATACACCAATCGTGATCGACGTTTCGGTAACGCTGTGGACAAAGTCGCGCAGAACGAGAGCGCTGATAAAAGCGCCAACAATTCAGTTCATGAGAGGACAAATGCTTAAGCAACGAATTATTACCGCGGTGATACTGGTCGCTATAGTCATGGCGTGCTTATTCGCCAGCAACCCAATTTATTGGCAAGGCTTAATCACGCTCGCCGTTACCTTGGGCTTTTATGAATGGCTGCGCTTCTGCCAAATTGAGTCTTTAGCATTGAAAGCATTTAGTTACATTGCTTTCGCGGCGTGTTTGTATTTGATGCA
>CAKZRZ010000306.1 GCA_937918955.1 uncultured Arenicella sp. | reverse complement strand
CTCTAATAGATCTTTCCATTCGTCAACATCGTTAAGAGCATTCAATTGATAGAGCTCTAGTCCCAATTGACTCGCGCTCAATAAAGTCTGGGCAAACACTTCAGTTTGCCCCCATGGCTTATTCCTAAATAATGCATCCGCGCGCTCGGCTAAACCTAGTAGATAGTAACCACCATCTAAAGCCGGACCGATAACTGAGTGCCCTTGAGCCAATTCTCGATAGGCCCCTCGCAGGCTGTCGCGCGACACATGCGGCGCATCACACCCCATAACCGCTGCCGGATAACCCTGGGTCTCGAGAGCATCACGCATCTTCTCGCCTAAGTCTCCGCCACATTGGTGCAGAATTTCTACCGAGTATTCTTGCAACATCTGGATGAAAAATGGATGGTCATGATCAAGCCATACCGAGAGATACACCTTTCCTGGCCAAGCTTCGCAAGCTCGCTCAATAGAAGCTTGCATTAAACGCTCAGCAATATCCGCAGCTTGTTGGTCACTGCAATGGCTCGTGAGGCGGGTCTTGACCTTGCCTGCGATCGGCGCTTTAGCAAATAAAATCAAGGGGATGTCATCGCACATCATCGTAGCCTTCCTTTATGCGATGCGGAGACAAGCCAAAGAAGTAAGCCAGTCGATACCACCACATTTTAAAAACTGTTTTGACCACACCGTGCTGCTGCCATCGTCGAGCGCTGGTTGTCACTCGCAACCTCGAATTATATGGACGATGAAGCTGACGTAATCGCTTGCTAAGAGCAACGTCTTCCATGATGGGGAAATCAGGAAAGCCGCCTATTGATTCAAACACACTTTTGTTGATGAAGATCGCTTGATCACCTGTCGCAACCGAGCTAATTCTCGACCTCAGATTCATGAAAAAGGCGATCATTGACATGCCCCCAGATGGATCATCGAAACACACATCGAAACGCCCCCAAACCGAGGACTTTGCTACTTCCGCTTTGTAAGATTGGGGTAAACGAGTATCGGCATGCAAAAACAATAAGGTAGTCTGAGTTGCCTTATTAGCGCCTGCATTCATTTGCTTTGCGCGACTAGCGGAGCTTTGAATAACGTCAAAGCCCGCCGCTTGCATGATTTCAGGAGTAGCATCGGTGCTGCCGCCATCAACGATGACGACTTGTTCAACTTCAAGACTGACAAGATGCTCAACTAAGGCCTCAGCAATATCCGCCTCGTTGAGCAATGGAACAATAATCGTGATACCAAAATCACTGACGTTGCTCAAATTTTCACTCGGCATCTGTCTTGGGCCTTATTATCGAGGCGCTTGGTCGAAAAAAGGGGGCGCCTTTTTATTGATTGCGCTTTGAACCAATGCGTAATCGTAAGGCATTAAGTTTGATAAAACCTTCAGCATCAGCTTGGTTATAAGCACCTTCGTCGTCTTCGAAAGTTGCGATGCGCTCATCAAATAAAGAATCAGATTCAGACTTACGGCCGGCAATCGAAACACTTCCTTTGTACAATTTAACTCGTACAGTGCCGTTCACATGCTCTTGCGATTGGTCGATCATCGCTTGCAGCATTTCACGCTCAGGGCTCCACCAATATCCGTTATAGATCAACTCGGCGTACTTTGGCATTAACTCGTCTTTCAAATGCGCTACTTCGCGATCAAGCGTCAGCGACTCCATCGCTCGGTGAGCACGCAACATAATGGTACCAGCAGGCGTTTCATAACAGCCTCGCGACTTCATGCCAACGTAACGGTTCTCCACAATGTCATCGCGACCAATGCCGTGTTCGCCACCTACCTTATTCAACCATTCCATTACAGTTGCTGGGCTCATTGCCTCGCCATCTATTGCAACAATGTCGCCTTTAACGAATTCAAGTTCAACATACTGAGCTTGATCAGGAGCCTCTTCAGGAGATACCGACCAACGCCACATGTCTTCCTCAGCCTCGGCCCATGGGTTTTCTAGAATGCCGCCCTCGTAAGAAATGTGAAGCAGGTTAGCATCCATCGAATAGAGTGATTTACCGTCAGCTTTTTTCTCAACACTAATGCCCTTGGCATCAGCATAAGACAACAACTTATCTCGCGAATTTAAATCCCACTCTCGCCAAGGGGCAATGATTTGAATATCTGGGCGAAGCGCATAGGCACCTAGCTCGAAACGTACCTGATCATTGCCCTTGCCTGTGGCACCGTGAGAAATCGCATCGGCGCCAGTCTCGTTAGCAATCTCAATTAAGCGTTTGGCGATCAATGGTCGAGCAATTGATGTACCTAAACGATATTCGCCCTCATACATAGCATTTGCACGCATCATTGGATACACGTAATCGCGAGCAAATTCTTCACGCAGATCATCAATATAAATGCTCTTTACGCCCATAGCTTGTGCTTTGGCACGCGCCGGCTCTACTTCTTCGCCTTGGCCGATATCAGCGGTAAATGTGACCACTTCGCAGTCATACTCTTCTTGCAACCATTTAAGAATGATTGAGGTATCAAGGCCGCCTGAATAGGCTAGCACTACTTTTTTAATATCTTTGCTCGAATTAGACATACTGTGAAAAAGGCCTTTGAAGGCTAAATACTTGGAACATTTTAGTGCGCGTAGTGTCTTGCTTTAGAGCTCAAAGGTCAAGCCTATACAGGCATTGAAGCTTGTAGTTAGGTGTCATACAGAGGAAAAAGGTGTATAAAAGACTGAGCAACTCGAAGAAGTTGCGTTAATTGGAAAAAACAACTCACATTCAAAGGTATCTGCGATGGAAGAAATTAACTTTATTGCTCGATGGGGGCATTTAGTATTCGGCATTACATGGATAGGCATGCTTTATTATTTTAACTTTGTTCAAGGTGGCTACTTCAAAAGCGCATCACCCGAAGGCCTAGCCGACGCCAAAGCCAAGCTAGCGCCAAGTGCTCTATGGTGGTTTCGCTGGGGAGCGATGGGCACTTTCCTAACCGGTTTGTACCTTATTAGCTACCTAGGCACAACGTTCAAGTCGAACGACTACATCATGGTTGGCGCATTGATGGGTACCTTCATGTTTCTAAACGTGTGGCTTGTTATTTGGCCGGCACAACAAATTGCGCTTGGTATGAAGCCTGGCGATGGCCCAGCCGCTGGTGCAAAAGCCTTATTGGCTTCTCGAACCAATGTGTTGTTTTCGGGGCCAATGTCGTACTTCATGCTTGCATCAGCACATAAAAAACACCTCGCCGATGGCATCGATAATGGCCTCTTCGTAGCTATTGCCATCGTCGTTATTTTGGAGCTCAATGCATTGTTCGGCAAGCAAGGCCCACTCGCTTCGGTGGCAGGTGTAATTCACTGCAGCTTGGCGTTGACAGCCATTCTTGCTGCAATCCTACATTTTGTTTAAAAGCGCTTAAAAACTCGCTATTGGGGTTTGTCATACTCTGGCAAAACCTAGTAGACTTAAAGCACGATTGAAAAGCGCCCCGCTTGCAAAGTAGGGGCGTTTTTTATTTCTTTTCAAACAACCTTATTTACTGAATTAACCTAGGCATCGAACAAACTAACCATAGCCGTAAACAACTCGAAGACCATGTTGCAGAACCTGTTAAAAAAGTTTCGTAAGAAACCACACGCCTCTTACCCTGAACCCGCGATCATGAACGCCTATGCGCGGCTACCGGTGAGTTTTGTACGTGGCGAAGGTGCTAAGCTTTGGGATGCTGACGGACGTGAATACTTAGACGCCTTAGGCGGCATCGCCGTGACGTTTTTAGGTCATTGTCACCCCAAAATCAGTGAGACGATTTCGTTACAAGCAAACAAAATCTTGCACACGAGCAACTTGTTCCACATTCAAGAACAAGCAGATTTAGGCGAGGCCTTTTGCCGAATTTCAGAAATGGAAAAGGTATTCTTTGGCAACTCAGGCGCAGAGGCCAACGAGGCGGCAATCAAGATTGCCCGTCTGCAAGCCAATGCCAAAGGCATAAAAGCGCCAACCATTATTACCGCACAACATTCGTTTCATGGACGCACCATGGCGACATTATCAGCAACCGGTAACGCAGCCATCCAAAATGGCTTTGCGCCACTATTAAGTGATTTCGTCCATGTTGCCTACAATGATATAGATGCGATAAAACAACACAGTGAGAACACTAATGTGGTGGCGGTAATGATCGAGCCTATTCAAGGTGAAGGCGGTGTAATAGTGCCAAGCCAAGGCTATTTAGAGGCAGTTAGAGCGCTGTGCGATGAAAATGGCTGGCTAATGATTGTTGATGAAATTCAAGCAGGCATGGGGCGGACCGGTAAGTGGTTTGCGTATCAACATGAAGGTATTTTGCCCGACATCATGACCAGCGCAAAAGCCCTGGGAAATGGCATCCCTATTGGCGCTTGCGCCGCGCGTGGTGTCGCAGCTGAACTTATCAGCCCGGGAACTCATGGCACCACTTTTGGAGGCAATCCATTCGCAAGTAAAATCGCTTCAACGATCATCGAAATCATCGAGCAAGACAAACTACTTGAGCGCGCTGAGCAGCTCGGATCAATGATCAAAAAACAAGTCCGACAACACCTTGGCAGCTCCAGAAAGGTTGTCGACATTCGCGGCAAAGGACTGATGATTGGCATTGAGCTTGATCAGGCTTACCCAGATCTGGCTATGATCTTTTTAAATGCAGGGCTGGTCGTCAACGTAACCGGCGGAGGCAAAGTTATTCGTCTACTTCCATCGGTAGTGTTGAGCGACACTCAGGCAAAGACTATCGCCAGTATCATTCATGATGTGGTTAGCGAACTTTAGGAGCTTATCGTGACCGTAAAACATTTCTTAACGCTCGACGATTTAGACGCATCGACCTTACAAAAGCTAATCGATCGAGCGATCGAGCTGAAAAATTTAAGCAAGCAAGGGGCGATTTACCAACCCTTGAAAAATAAAACGCTGGCGATGATTTTCAGTAAGTCGTCAACGCGTACACGAGTCAGCTTTGAAGTTGGCATGCGACAGCTCGGTGGCGGCGCCATTATATTGAGCCCCAACGATACCCAAATTGGTCGCGGCGAGCCAATTGAGGACACCGCTAAAGTGATCTCAAGCATGACTGATGGCATAATGATTCGTACCGACTCGCATGAGAAAGTAGAAATACTGGCGGCCAACTCGAGTGTGCCTGTGATTAATGGCTTAACCGACGATTACCATCCTTGCCAGTTATTAGCCGATATGCAAACATTTCAGGAGCTGCGAGGTAGTGCTAAAGGAGCGACCTTTGCTTGGGTTGGAGACGGCAACAATGTGTGCCACTCTTTCATGAATGCCGCGCGCTTATTCGGCTTTCATTTGAACATCGCTACCCCAGCGGGTTACGAGCCTAGCGAAGCGATTAGTCAACTTAATAGCGAGCACATCAGCTTAAGCGATGACCCAAAAGCCGCTGTTGAAAATGCTGATGTTGTCGTAACCGATACTTGGGCGAGTATGGGCCAAGAGCAAGAAAAGAACGAACGCGAAGACGCGTTTGACGGGTTTTGTGTTGATCAAGCCCTAATGTCGCTGGCAAATACAGATGCTGTTTTCTTACATTGCCTGCCAGCCTATCGTGGAATGGAAGTATCAAGCGATGTGATCGACGGCCCACAAAGTGCGGTGTTTCAAGAAGCTGAGAATCGCCTGCACGCGCAAAAAGCCTTGCTCGAATTGTTGCTAGCCTAAGAACAAAGCATCGCTGAGTAAGGTAGCCAAATATGAATCAAGGCAAATTTTTAGAGTTAGCTAATCTTAGCGCAGCATATGGGAAAGGCGAAACCGTCGTCAGCGATATAAATTTAAGTCTTAAGGAAGGCGAGCTCGGCTGTTTGCTCGGGCCAAGCGGCTGCGGGAAGACCACAATTTTACGAGCCATAAGTGGTTTTCAAACACTCACTAGTGGCTCGATATCTCTGGCTGGCAAGGTTCTGTCAACACCTGATAAAACGACTTCTCCAGAGCAACGTACCGTGGGCATGGTTTTTCAAGACCATGCCTTGTTTCCCCATCTCACAATTGGCGACAACATTGGTTTTGGCTTAAGCAAGCTAAACAGTGCTGAGCGTAAATCACGTATAGCGACACTGCTAGATTTAGTCGGCATGCAGGCTCATGTAAAAAAATACCCTCACGAGCTTTCAGGAGGTCAAAGCCAACGGGTAGCTTTAGCGCGCGCGATCGCTCCAAGGCCTAGTCTATTATTGATGGACGAACCCTTTTCTAACCTCGATACAGAATTGCGAGAGAGCCTAGGCTATGAAGTAAGAAACTTGCTGAAGGAATTGGGTATCACCGCGATTATGGTCACTCATGATCAGAATGATGCGTTTGCGCTGGGCGACCGAATTGGCGTAATGTCGGAAGGTAAATTAATGCAATGGGACAGCTCGTTCAACCTGTACCACGCACCCAAAAGTCGCTTTGTGGCAAATTTTATTGGTGACGGAATTTTTGTTCGGGGCCAAATCATCGACGACGGAACCGTATCTACCAGTTTTGGCGAGATTAAAGGAGAAGTCATCAATGTTGATGCTACATCAAATGAAGTCGAAGTATTAGTTCGGCCTGATGATGTAACTTATGATAAGAACAGCGCAATCATAGGCCATGTAAAACGTAAGGCCTTTAAGGGTGCGCAAACGCTATACACCCTAGAAACCAGTAATGGCGACACATTAATTAGCTTAGTACCGAGCCATGATGACCATGAGATTGGCGACACCATCGGTGTAGCGATCAACGCCGATCACCTAGTTTGCTTTAATCCTAAAGCGTCGCACTAAAATAGGCTTAAAGCCTAAATTGCGATACGTGTCTGCTGGTAGGCACTTGAGATAAGCTCAGAGCCAGCAACTCCTGTGCACGCTTTGACAACCGAATTTTCAGATTTAACCACACCGCAGTTATCGCATGCTTGCAATAAGGAACGTTGGTTTGTTGGATCTATCACGGTAATCCAGCCATGTTGACGATGATCATTTGCGGCATGACCTTGGTTTCGCACACCGAGTCGAGCAAGAAGCTCTTGACTGAGTAAACGACTCTGACCAAAACTACCGGCCTTGATACCACGCTGATTTGAACTGCTCTCACTAAAACTACTGGGAAATTTAGCCATTGCTAACCTCGCTTAAGTCTATAAGACGTTGTGTCTACTATATAGACCTACTTAGTGAGAATCTCCTTTCAGAAGAAAGCTTTACAATTGTTTTAGTTTGCCATTGACGCTCACCATCAAACCTTAGTTGAGCATCTATTAAAGATTTGTCGATTAAAGGTTCTGACCAGCGCGCTGATAGATAGTTCGCAACATAGAGTGCAAACCATTGCTTCGCGTTGGGCTAAGGTGATCATTAAAGCCTATATCACCAATAAAATCGGGTTTAGCATCTAAAATGTCTTGAGGCGCCTGATCAGAATACACGCGCAAAACAATCGCGACTAATCCAGAAACAATCGCTGCATCGCTGGTGCCATCTATGTGCATTTTGCCATCTCGCATTTGCACATTTAGCCACACTTGAGACTGGCAACCTTGTATTTTGTTCTCTTCTGTTTTCCATTCTTGAGGGAAATCATCGAGCTGACGACCAAGGTCGATGACGTGCTCGTAGCGAGACATCCAGTCTTCAAACATTTCAAATTCGTCGACTAGCTCGGCTTGAATATCACTAATAGTGCTCATACTCATGTCTCTTTTTCTATCTAACGCTCGATGCGCCAAGTTGTGCCGTTGGCACCGTCTTCTACGATGACCTTTTTTTCAGCCAATATGTCGCGAATTTCATCGGCTCGCGCCCAGTTTTTATCCGCCTTAGCCTGGTGACGCTCGGCAATCAAGGCATCGATTTGTTCGGTATCATCAGCGTTGCTATCGCCAGCAAACCACTGTTCAGGGTCTTGCTGTAATAAGCCTAGCCATTCGCCGCATTGCAACATCGCCGCTTTGATCTCGACTAGACGCTGTTTTGACTCGCAGGTATTCGCTTCTTTAGCCAATACGAACAACTCTGCCAACGCTTGCGGCACGTTTAAATCATCCAGCATCGCATCAACGAATGCAGCCGGTTTTCGATCGCCAATATCGCTAGGCACTTCGACATCAGCCATCTTGCGTAAAGCGCCATAAAAACGATCTAAACTGGCATTTGCTTGCTGCAAAGCATCGTCGGTCCAATCCAAAGGCGCGCGATAATGTGCCGATAGCAAAACATAACGAATAGCTTCACCATCGGCATGCTCAAGTAAATCGCGCACGAGTAAAACGTTACCGATCGACTTAGACATTTTCTCTTTATTGACGTTTACAAAGCCGTTATGCATCCAGTAATTAACGAACTTAGCGCCATGAGAACAGGTACTTTGAGCGCGCTCGTTTTCATGATGCGGGAAAACTAAGTCATGGCCGCCACCGTGAATATCGATGGTGTCGCCAAGGTGTGCGGCCGCCATCGCTGTGCACTCAATATGCCAACCAGGCCTTCCTCGCCCCCACGGGCTATCCCAGCCAGGCTGGTCATCGCTTGAGGGCTTCCAAAGCACGAAGTCTCCATCGTTCTTTTTATACGAGGCAACATCGACCCTCGCTCCGGCAATTAACTCTTCAGGGTCTCGCTTTGAAAGCTCGCCATAACCAGGGTATGAGGGCACGTCAAACAAAACGTGGCCGTCTGCAACGTAGGCATGACCACTATCGATCAAGGATTGAATCTCTTGATGAATCTCGCTTACATGCTCGGTAACCTTGGGTTCAACATCGGTAGGCAGCACTCCCAGTGCTTCTAGGCCTTGGTGGTAAAATTCAGTATAACGCTCTGAGATAACCGAAATTTCCACACCCTCTTTTTCAGCAGCGGCGTTTATTTTGTCGTCAATATCCGTGATATTGCGAGCATAGGTGACCTTAGGAAACTGAGAACGCAAGACTCGGACCAATACATCAAACACCACAGGTGGGCGATAATTACCAATGTGGGCATGATTCCAAACTGTCGGCCCACAGACGTAAACCGTTATATTGTTCGGGTCAATCGGAACAAATTCAGACTTGATTTTGGTTTCAGTATTGTAGAGTTTCACGGCTGGTCTGCAAAAGGTAGGTGCTAAAAAGATAAATGCTTAAACAATGCCACGCTGAAACAACGCGGCGAATTAGCGATAGTGTAACAGTGGCCTTTCAGTGATACCACATCAAGCAAGCATCTACTCAATGACGGTAGTCAACGAGACTGGCGGCTCATAAACTGAGCAAGTTCGTGGGGGCGCAAATTTACCGATGATCTGACAAAACGTCGCCTCAAGACGGCCGCTCTAAGTTGACTTAAAGCCCCTCTTGGCATTTATTGCCAATATCGCAACGTAGCCATGATAACGCCGTCGTCGCCACGATCACGGATGTGATTCGGGTTATTTCGGTATGCCACAAAACCACCAAGCTCTAGCTTAGGATTCAGCATGGTTCGATAGTACGCTTCAACCGTTTGCTCGGTGGCATTGGTATCTGATAAATTGATTCTCTCGCGATCAAAGCCAATGTCTCCACTGGCTAAACGCCCTACTGGAATCGCGTAATCTACCGCACCCGATTGCACTTTCAATGGCTGCGAGAAGGCCAATCCAACTTGGTCTCTGTCGCGCCAAACATTGTTACCGATCAAGCCGATACTATACCAATCGCTACTGAGCGTTGAAAAATCACTCAATAGGCTACTATTTGAAGACTCAACGCGAGTTCGACCAATGCCATAATTCGCCACCACTGAGAAAGTGTTAGATGCTTTAATCTTAGCGGACACATTTAAGGCATAGGTCATCGAATTGTCTACGCCAAACACCCCGCTTCCACCACCACCGAGCACGCTTCCCTCTTCTTTGATTTGCCCAAACTGAACACTAAGCGCCGCATTGTCGGCAAATTCATAACTGCCTTCAAACAAGGCAGAGAATGATGTTTGATTAAAACGCTCAGTTTGATCTGATGACACTAACCCAAGCTTTACACTACTCTTAGACGAGCTTTGGTAACTCAAACTAGCGGTATTAGCATGTGAGCTAAATCCAGACAGTATCGAGCCAAATGACTGACCCGATAAAAACGATGTGCGCCCAAAATCAGCACTGTAATCGAGCTCGCTAACACCGCCAAACTCTTGATTTGGGCTGACGTTGTAGCCCGCACTTAAATCAAAACGCGAACTCAACTGGCTGTTGACCGCAAACGAAACGGCAGTATTTTTCGCTTCGATTCCAACGTCACCTGGTAACGCGAAGTATTCGATCATATCAATTCGAGGATCGACTAAGGTTGAGGCTTGAAACGCAACGGTCGACTTTAAGCTCGGCAAGGCGAACTGACCAGCCGCATTACTATGAGTAGAAGATTGTTGCTGCAACGCGTGAAAAAACTGGCTTAAATGCAGGCTACCATCATTTATCTCTACCTGATCTCGTAAATCAGCCTCAAAAGCACGGCCATAGGAATCGAGCACCAACGTTTTCTCAAGCTTATCTGACGACTTTCGATTTAATAATAAGACACCTGCGAGCGCGCCGCCAACCAGCAAGATCGCACCACCACCGCCGCCGCCTCCACCGCCTGAAGACGAAGGCTCTGGAGTTGGAGTCGGTGCAGGCGTAGGCGTCGGCACAATAACAGGGCCGATAACGTTATTAAGAACTTGCTCAGCATTGAGTATTACGCCCCGCCCAAAAACGCTATCAGTTCCAACATCTCCACGGTCTTCGGCCGACTCTAAAATCACATCAACAACTTCTTCGGCGGTCAGGTCTGGATTTTGCAGAAGTACCGCGCCAGCAATTCCAGACAATCTGGCTGCCGCAAACGATGTGTCGCCCACAGCCCCGGCTCCATCGCCGCTCAATCCATTAACTGCAACAAACTTATTCTGGGTTGTACCAGCCCGATTACTACCAGCTAGAAGCTCACCGGTTGCATCAGTTGCACCAACAATAACAACACCTGAGAGATTGAAACTTGAGGTCGATAAGGCATTTGGTTGCGAGCCCCCACCTTCACCGGCGGTGATGGCAATCACTTTATTTGCGCCGCTAAGATTAGAAATCAATGACGCTGAGGAGCTGGTCACGCCTAGTGTATTTCGAGCGATACCGACAACGCGAACATCATCTCGACCTAATATATCTGACAAAGCACTGTCGCGTGCCGTTCTTACCTGAACCTCATCAACGTCTGGGCTTGCATCGGTAATCACGAATGGAACTATTTGCCCACTGAAGGCTTCGGCCGCTAATCGCGCGGTAATATTGCCATGCGACTCTTGACCATCGAGTGCTCCGGACTTGTCGGAAGTGTCATCGACATTATTAAAGTAGTCAAAACCTTCAACAAGATTTAGCCCGTCCTGCGGATCCACACCTGAATCAAGGATGGCTATTTGTTGCGCACTAGCTTGGCCAATGCCTAGGGCACAGACGCTCAGCATCACGGCTGAGATTTTGCTTAAGCGATGGCTAACGGTAGTTTTTTTTACTTGGGGGCGTTGTATAAGCATGAGTTCTCTCGATCTTGGGTAGTCGCTGACTTTTATTTGATAAGTCATTTTTCGTTACGATCTAGCTTATCGCAACGTTTTCGCTTCACACCAAACATGTAGGAAGGTTTGGTTAAAAACGGCCAGCCGATTAAGTAAAGAGTACTAGTAAACCAATCCATATGACAAGTTACTCTTTTAAAATCGGTTTAAGTTGTTTAAATGCCTAAATTTCTCACCACTTGGCAAAATAAGTCACTAGCTCTTGCCTTGATCACTAAAAACTATAAACCAAAATCCTACAAAACAAACTAATTGGTGAGTATCTGCAAATTTAGCACACCAGACTCATATCGCTCTGTTATCGACCTATCTGTTATCGACCTAAGGTACCTGAAAAGTAGTTACGCTCTTTGCTAAACAATAGCTTTAGACAAATAAGTGTTATTACAACAAACACTAAAACCATCCATTCAGGCATGCTAAAACCAAGCCAACTCCATTGCACTTCGGCGCATTCCCCGCTGCCAGACAACACAGTAGTTATCACATCAAAGAGAGGGTTCATTTCAAGCATGAAATCTAAGCCAGGACCACATTCGGGTACCTTATCGGCTGGGAGATGTTGCAACCAAACTTGGCGACCTGCAATGCCTAGACCGATTAGAGACGAGAGTGTGGCTCCGAAGGCTAGAATTTTCGAGCCAAGCTTTTTCGGTCGAAAGATAATTCCCAGCAAACAAAAGGCAGCGACCCCAACGAGGGCTGCGCGCTGAAACATACACAAGGGACAGGGAGCCAAGCCAAGCGATTGTTGAAAATAGAAATAGGCGATCGCCAGCAAAGCACCGCACCCAATTAAACCTACCCAATACCAACGTGCTGCAATCAACTATTTTGCTCCAAATGGACTTAATAACACAGCGAGAAACCAAATTGCCCGCATCAATTAATGTTCAACCTTTTTAAGCCATATACTCGCGACGATACGCAATTAACGAATGACCCAAAAGCATCAAGCTTAACCCTTGTCAGAGTATACACCATCGAACGCGTTTTGAACCGACCGAGCCCCAACTACCATTTCTTCAACACTTTCTGAGCCCTCAGCTTGGAAAGAGCCCTCAGCTTGGAAAGAGCCGTCAGCTTGGAAAGAGCCCTCGGCTTATCAAGAGCCTTCAGCGCTAGGCTTGTAAAACGTTTCAGCTCCTAAGAGCTTCTGCCCTTTAGAACTCATCAGAGGCTTTGCTGCTCGAGCAGTCTAATCACCCCTTATCTGCAGGCCATTCAACGATATAGTCTTGGATATCATCATGATCGATCTCGCGTTGAAAGCGCACACGATGCCGAACCGATTGCCCACGTTCATGAACCATTTTCGAATCGCCTGACTTTAAATGATGCCAACTAGGCAACTCTTCGCCTTCAAGTAATAGACGATAAGCACAGCTCGGCGGCGCAAATGCGGCCGCTTCTTCGACATTGCTCTTATTCATGGTCACGCAACTGGGTACCCGAGTCGATCGATTCATATAATCAGTACAACGACAGGTCTCATCGTTTAGCAAATCACAAGCAACATCAGTAAATACCAATTGCTCAGAGTCTTCATCCTGAAGTTGAGTCAAACAACATTTCGCACAACCATCGCAGATACTCTCCCATTCGTCACTACTCATTTCGAAGAGCGTCTTTTGTTGCCAAAATGGCAGTTCGTTTTGCATGGTATCAGCTGCGGTGTTTGTTCAAATCTCTAATAAATGGCCGTACGCCAAGCCGCCAGTTTATCATATTTAGAAACACTGGCATGCGCTGGGCTAGTAGATGGGCAGCAAGCCCATTTAAAGTTTGAATTTTGCTTAGCTAGTCGCTCGAGCAACCCTTTATGGTGGCGTTTGAAAATAGTGTGTGCGGCCGCACCATTGAAAATCAGTCTATTAATGGAAGTGTGAGATCGAAAAAAAAGCTCAAAATCATTAACTCGCTCCGAGTCACGAACAATCGCACTATCTAAACTTCCGGGTCGTGCGCAATCATGCAGTACATCCCAAACAGAAACCCCCGCAGCTTTAAGTGCCGAACATCGAGCCTCATAGCCGATATTAAAATCAAATTCATACAATTCGGACATGATCCACCAAAAACTATTTCTGGTGTGCGCATAGTATTCTTGATGGTAAAGCGATGCCTGGCCTGGCATAGAGCCAAGCACGAGCACAGTAGGTTTATTGCCGATTATTGGGGCAAATGCAGGCATTGAGTTTGCACAACGCTAAAACAAGCGTAAGTAGAGCTAGTGGTGCGCTAACTGCACAACGAGTTGAGAGATTTGCGTTTGTAAATTTGGGGGGAAGCTTGAGATTTTGCTTTCTATCTCATAATAGTATTCGTAGAAAGCATCTTCGTCTTTCATTTTTTCGCACAAGCGCAAGCGCTCACAATGATAGCGTTCATCGTTAATTTCGTTGTAGCGTGCAAAATCTAAGAGCTCGCGAGCAAAGTCAAAGTCTTTCTCGTTCAATAATTGTTCGAAACGTTCATCAAAGCTAACTTCATCATTCTCGACCTTATCAAGCTCGTCTTCGAGTGTCTCGATTTCAAATTCCAAAGCTACTTGGTCTTCGTCATCGTCCTCGGCCATGCCAAGATAAGGCATCGAACTTAAGGTGTCTGAGTTTACAAGGCTTTCCTTAACCACACTCGGAATATCTCTATTGCGCTCTATTGGTCTCTCAGTGGGACGCTCAATAGGCTCTGCAGTCTCACTAATTACAGCACCAGCCTTTTGATTGATAACAGAATTCACCTGTTCGTATGCAAGCTGGGTATCAAGGTCGATGTCGTCCACAGAATCAAAATCAATCGGCCCATCAACTTCAACCGCTACGGTGCGCAACTCTACATGCTCATTTGAACCAAACAAGTTTAGTGACCGGCCTACGGCTAACAAGCGTGTGCGAAAAAGGTAAGCTAACACGCTAATACCAATTAAGCCGAGCAAGCCCCATTTAAGCACAGAGATAAGTGTAGCGTTTGAGTCTTGAGCTGACTTCCCTTGAAGTGGCTCACTGTTCACCGCGAGTGAATCTTGAATTGCTAAATCTTGAACGAGCTCAGGCGCTTCACTGGTGGCAACCCCTGTTGGGTTTTCGCTTGCAATGAACGAACTTAATTCTTTTACTTGGCTCTCAAGAAACTGGATTTTCTTGTCTTTGCGATCTAGTTGCTGAGACATACTGCTTACAGTCTCAGTCAGGGACGCAATAATCGCTTTAGACTGAGAATCTATCGCCACACCGTTTTGCTGCCCAGCGGAGTCTATGCCGGACACCTGAAATGGCTCAGCTGTGCCTTCGCCGCCGTCAGTGGGCGCATCTTCAGTCGCAGTCGATGCATCGCTCTGGCTATCTGTACTTAAGTCAAATTCTGAATTGGCGCTGTCGGCCAACAATGCCTCGGCCACTGGTGTGCTCTCGACATTAGGCCGACTTGCCGTGTTTACTGAGCTCTCAGAATTATTACGTAAAGCTCGCAAATTTGCTTGAGCTTGAGCATCACTAACCGCGGCGACCGTGCTCTGTGGCGGTATGGTTAAAAATACACCCGCCTTTAGACTGGTGATCGACTTAGATGAGAATGCGCTCGGATTAGCTTGGTATAGAGCCCATATCATTTGGCTTTTGCTTACACCCATGGCCTCATTAATCCTGCGTGCAACGCGCCAAATTGATTGACCGTCCAGTACAGCACCAAACTTCTTAGGAATGCGCCCCGCTTCAGCCGTTTCGTAAGGCCCCATAACACGATCAATTTGAACCGAATCACTCGATTGAGGAATCACGCTTGATGCACTAGGCGCTAAGCTATTTCTCGGAACGTTAGTTTGTGCAGCGTTGCTCGGCACTGGCGCTCGGCCGATTTGTTCGAAGCCTTTGGCGGGCAAATCCATCAAAATCACGAAGTCTTTACTGAATTCGCTACTTCCATCAACAATGTCGAGTGTAAAGCCAACGTACGGCTCATTTATAACGGCATCTGAGCTAACTAAAATCGAAAGTTGAGAATTTGAACGATCAAGTACAGCATTAACCTTTGCTTGGCCCTCACCGTCAAACTGTGTAGATTCAAATGTAATACTTAATGAATTTGGATCAGTGACATTAAATATCGGGATACGAACTGATAACGGCTGGCCAATATACGAATCGGACTCCGCGGCACCAACACCCAAAGCACTAGACGAGGTGCTATAGGCTAAGGCAAACACAAACATCAACAGGCCGAGCACAGTTTGATGGACTGATTGCTTCAATCCATTGCAAAACCTTCTACTTGTGGAATTGGCCTGTTGCGTGTGCCAAATAGATAATTCTCGTTCAGCAACTAATTGCATCATGAGTCCCCTTAATTTAAATAAATAGTGCACCATCTATATTTGCAAGACCGCGCCTATTCAAAATAACTTACTACCCCGACCTCGCCAGACTCGATTCCTCTAAAAATCGATCTAGCATAGCCATACAGAAACGAGTAAATTTATTCAGTTTGTGCTCTTACCCAGCCCAACCCAGTATCGCTTCAATCTAGTGTGATCTTTCACCTTTCCTACAATAAAAGCTCACTTTCTCTCGCAGAGGAGTTTCCCCGACTATAGGACATGAATCAATGGGACAAAAGTCTATTTTTGTGAATTATTCAAGTAATTTAGGTATATAAAGCCTATATTTGCCCAGCACTCTCAAACTAACACTTTATTCAATGGTTCTAAGTTGCCTATTAAGCTTGCTTTGCGCGCTGCTCTAAGATGCTCACTGCAGGAAGAACCTTACCTTCCAAAAATTCTAAAAATGCGCCACCGCCAGTAGAAATATAAGAAATATCGTCTGCTACACCGTATTTATCGATCGCAGCTACGGTATCCCCGCCACCAGCAATTGAGAATGCATTTGACTCGGCAATCGCATGCGCGAGCGCCTTTGTACCTTCACCAAATTGATCAAACTCAAACACACCGACAGGGCCATTCCAAACAATGGTACCAGCGCCTTTTAACATATCTGAGAATTGAGACGCCGTATCTGGGCCAATATCAAAGATCATATCGTCGCTATCAACTAAAGCCACTGACTTTGTCTTTGCTTGCGCTGTCTCCGAAAACTCTTTACCACACACCACGTCTACCGGCACCGGAATATCACCATCGGTTTGTTGCGCTTTTGCGGTTAACTCTTTTGCTTGATCAATCAAATCGCCTTCGAACAAAGACTTGCCCACTTGATGACCCGCCGCGGCAATAAACGTGTTGGCGATGCCGCCTCCAACAATCAACTGATCGACTTTTTCAGAGAGCGCCTCTAGCACCGTTAGCTTAGTCGAGACTTTGGAACCACCAACAATTGCCACGATCGGGCGCGCTGGCTTGTCGAGAGCTTTTGCAAGTGCTGATAACTCATTGCTTAACAATGGCCCAGCACAGGCTATTTCGGCGTACTTAGCAACTCCATGAGTCGACGCTTGAGCTCGATGTGCAGTACCAAAAGCATCCATGACGAATACGTCGCAGAGTTCCGCCATCTTTTTCGCGAGTCCATCGTCATTGGCTTTTTCACCAACATTGAATCGAACGTTCTCACAAAGAACCACGTCACCAGCCTCAAGCTCGACACCTTCTAACCATTGCTCTTGTAGGGTTACCTTTTGGCCAAGCAATTCGCTCATTCGACCCGCGACAGGCGCAAGCGAATACTGCTCCTCGGCTTGGCCTTCAGTTGGGCGGCCCAAATGGGACATGAGCATCACCTTTGCGCCCATCTCTAAAGCAAGCTTAACGGTTGGCAGCGAAGCGCGAATACGTGCATCGTTACTTACGGCGCCATCTTTGATTGGCACATTTAGATCTTGTCGAATTAAAACGCGCTTACCGGCGAGGTCTAAGTCTTGCATACGAAAAACGTTCATCTAAGTCTCTTAAGCAGGGTTGAGAATTAATTTTTAAATTAGAAAACGGTGAATTAAAGACCGTTCGCCATGGCAACAACGTTTTCAACAGTGAAACCAAAGTGATCGAACAATTGATCGGCTGGCGCCGATTCACCAAAACTCGTCATACCGACAACAGCGCCCTGTAAACCGACATACTTGTACCAGTAGTCGCTCACACCCGCCTCTATAGCAATACGCTTAGTGACAGAACTTGGCAACACGCTTTCTTTATACGCAACATTCTGAGAATCAAAGCTATCGGTTGAAGGCATAGAGACAACGCGCACGGCTTTCCCTTGCTTAGTCAGCTCTTCTGCAGACTCCATCGCTAGAGCTACTTCTGAACCTGTCGCGATCAAAATAAGATCTGGCGTTGCTTCACAATCTTTCAGTACATAACCGCCTTTTTCGATATTGGCTAATTGCTCAGCATTACGAGTCTGATGCGGTAAGTTTTGGCGTGAGAAAACAAGGCTGCTTGGTTTATCTGTTGCTTCAACGGCAACCTTCCATGCAACTAAAGATTCAACCGCGTCACACGGACGCCACAACGACATGTTCGGAATCAAACGCAAACTTGCTACATGCTCTATAGGTTGATGTGTTGGACCGTCTTCGCCGAGGCCGATTGAATCGTGAGTTAATACATAAACAACGGGCTGCTTCATCAAAGCCGACATGCGCATACCGTTGCGCATGTAATCAGCGAATACTAAGAACGTGCCACCGTAAGTTTTAAAGCCGCCATGCAGGGCAATACCGTTAGAGACGGCCGCCATCGCGAATTCTCGCACACCGAAATACAAGTAGTTCCCTGACGCATCATCGGCGCTAATGCCCTTTGAACCATTCCAGATGGTGTAATTCGAACCTGCAAGATCAGCCGAACCACCAATTAGCTCAGGCAGTAATGGGCCTAATTGGTTTAAAGAATTCAAGCTCGCTTTACGCGTAGCCAAAGTCTGGGCCGCTTGGTCGGCTGCCACTACTAATTTAGTTGTTTCTTCAGACCAATTTGCAGGAAGCTCACCACTCATGCGACGCAGATACTCAGCCGCTTGTTCAGGGTTAGCTGCTTGGTAGGCATCAAAAGTAGCTTGCCAGGCTTGCTCAGCGGCAACGCCTTTTTCGCTGCCATCCCATGCCTGCTTAATCTCAGCAGGCACATCGAATGGAGCCGCATCCCAGCCAAGTTTTTCTCGTACCAATGCGATTTCGTCGACACCCAGTGGCGCGCCGTGACAACTTTCAGTACCTTGTTTATTTGGCGAACCTTTTCCAATAACAGTTTTACAGCAGATTAATGTTGGCTTGCTTGTTTCAGCCTTTGCTTTGCTAATTGCTTGTTGTAAAGAATCTGCATCGTGACCATCAACATCAGCAATAACGTCCCAGCCATAAGCTTTAAAACGCGCAGGAGTATCATCGGTAAACCAACCTTCGACTTCGCCATCGATAGAGATTCCATTGTCATCCCAAAATGCAATCAGCTTACCTAAGCCGAGCGTTCCAGCCAATGAACATGCCTCATGCGAAATACCTTCCATCATGCAACCATCACCCATAAAAACATAGGTGTTGTGATCGACGATTGAGTGTTCCGTGGTATTAAATTGAGCCGCTAGCGTCTTTTCTGCAATAGCCATGCCGACACCATTTGCGATTCCTTGACCTAGTGGACCGGTAGTAGTCTCAACGCCAGGTGTGTATCCGTATTCAGGGTGTCCTGGTGTTTTTGAGTGTAGCTGACGAAAGTTTTTTAGGTCATCAGCACTAACATCATAGCCTGAGAGGTGAAGTAAAGAATAAATCAACATAGAACCGTGGCCGTTCGACAAAACGAAACGATCACGATTGTGCCAATTTGGGTTCTTCGGATTGTGGCTCAAAAAGTCGTTCCAAAGTACTTCGGCGATATCAGCCATTCCCATTGGAGCACCAGGGTGGCCCGAGTTAGCTTGTTGAACGGCATCGGCGCTTAGAACGCGAATTGCGTTAGCGAGTTGTTGGCGGTTTGTCGAAGACATGAAGGAAGCTCCTTGAGCATTGATGTATAAATTGGGATGGAGCGCAACACCAATAAGCTAGCGTCGGCGACAGCCCTTAGAACAGGGCGTAATATACCAAATTTGATTCTGCCTGCCTCGAATGACAGCGAAATTATTCGTTTTTTTAGAGCTATCTCTAGCCGTCCTGGACTCAGATAGTTCGCAAAGCGTAAATTAGCCTATAAAAACTGGCCCGAATGACTAAACGCCCTCTTAGAAATACGAGAACGCTACGCCAAGAGCAACTAGCTTTGGAATAATAAACTCTGTTTCACCGATTTTGACCACAGCTTCTACATAGCGCTTATCCATTTTTTCGGGCAACTCGACAAACTCCAGATTTGGCTCAACACTGATTCGCTTAACTTCACCATGGCAAAACAAACCAGAATAGGTCTTACGAGCCGCATTCGGGATAGGGTTAAGAACTACCAATAAAGCGTCTTTAGCATCAGCCGGTTTATCTTTAAGCTTTGCGTCGTGCAAGCCCGCGTATGACAATACAGGCAAACGTTGGTTGCGCCAGTTTACATGGCCTTTCATCCAACTCGCTGGCGCGCTGCTTAATTGCTCAATAACCGGCTTAGCGACTACCTCAGACACCGATTCGACTGGCAACAAAAGAGGCAGGCCAACCGACGGTAAAACATAACAATCTAATGATTCAGTGCTCATAATTTAAGCTTCGCTCTGTTCTTATTTTTTCTATGATTCACTAGGAATCGAGCTCAATAGGCGCATCAAGTTTTAGATGCTGATTAAATACCTGTACCAAATTTTCTAATAAGTACGGCTTACCTAAGAAGGCGCTACAACCAAGCTGTGTTGCTTTATCGATGTACTTTTCTGTGGCACGAGATGAAATCATAACCACTGGAATATGCTTCAATTCGTCGACCGACTTAACCCACTCAAGCAATTCAAAACCATCCATTCGAGGCATCTCGATATCCAGCAAGATCATGTCTGGAGCTTCTTGATTCAACTGAACCTGAGCATCTAAACCGTCTTTGGCCAATACTGAGTTGATACCTAAACCAGTAATGTCTCGCTCGGCAGATTTACGTACTGTCAATGAATCATCAACAACCATTACCGTTGGGATAGCGGTTGAAATCGTGGCATTTTGATCAGGAATCGAGACGAATGATTCGTAGTACGAGATACCAACAAGGTCAAGCAACAATACTACCGAGCCATCAGCTCGAATGGTCGCACCAGCATAAATTGGGATTCGACCTAAGTGATCACCTAAGTTTTTCACCACAATTTCTTGAGTATCTAGAAGCTCTTCAACGATCACCGCAATGTTTTGCACGCCAGCGTTCACTAGAATTACCGATTGCTTACCGCTCAAGGTTGCTAACTTCGAGTCGTAACCAAGATAGTCAGCTAAATCGATCAGAGCATAACTCTGGTCAGCGACCTCTAAACGAGGCTTTTCGGGTTTCAGATCGCGAATCAGGTCCTCAGCCTCAACATTAATAATACGCTCAATAGTACGCGCCGAGATCGCGAAGGTTTCGTCTCCTGAGTTAACGAACATAGCGCTCGATACCGCAAGCGAAAGCGGCAATCTAATAATAAAGTGAGAGCCAACGCCTTTATTTTCGATGTCGTAGGCGATACTGCCACTCATTCGACGCAGAGTCGATTGAACCACGTCCATGCCCACACCACGTCCAGAAATTTGAGTAAGTTTCGACGCTGTACTAAAACCACTTTGAGAGATATACATAAGCATATCTTCTGGATTTAAAGGTTGATCTTCGGTCAGTAGATTATCATCGATCGCCTTAGCGCGAATTTTCTCTAAGTCGAGGCCCACACCGTCGTCGCGTACCGAGATCATAATTTCTCGGGCAACTTGACGACACTCTACCGTGATTTTACCAACGGTCGATTTGCCTGATTTTTTACGATCTGCGGGTAACTCTATGCCGTGGTCAACCGAATTACGCAACATATGCTCAAGCGCGGGGACAACACCATCAAGAATGGTTTTATCGAGCCTCACGTCTGCGCCAATCATTTCTAGCTCAACGTCTTTATTCAGCTCACGGCCGGTTCTTCGCACTACCTGCCTCAATTGAGCGCCGATACCACCAAACGATACAAGCCGAACCTGCATAATTTCGTCTTGCAATTCGCGATTCAAACGCTCTTGCTTTTGCAACGACGTTTCAGCTTTGTACACAAAATTACTTAAGCTGTTTTGAATGCCGCCCAGCTCATCGAGGTTCTCGGCAAGGCCACGCGAAAGCTGTTGAAGCTTGGTGTATCTATCGAGCTCCAATGGATCAAATTCTTCACCGCGTTCAGCACTGATACTTTGATTCGTTCGAGAGGTGATTTTACTGTCAGCCTCAATCTCGAGCTCACGCAACTGTGTACTAAAACGTTGCACATTATTATACAGCTCATCAACAACTGACTTGATTGACACAACGTCTTCGCGCATTTGCGAGCGATTCATACTCGCGTCACCAACGAAGTTGGTTAAAGAATCAAGTGTGTCGGTTCGAATTCTCAACGCTGCTGCACGATCACGCGCCGCCTGCTCTTGACGATTTATGTCTTTCTGTTCAGCTTCACTTACTTCTGTCGAACCCGGAACGAAAATCGCGGCTTCGACGGTTGATGCGGACGCTAATGGGTCGGCCTTAGTAGCGTCTGACGAATCACTCGATTTAGCTGGAGATTCCTTAGACCCCAACTGCTCCATGAGAGCCGAAATATCTTCAATTGATCCACCACTAGCAAGCTCATTGCCACTGGCGACAATTACGTCGAAGCTCTCATCTAATAATGCCTTAGCATGTTTGAACTCAGCTGCTTTTTTTACTGAAAGGCGATCAATGTACGACTGAGTTCGATTGATTAAAGGCGCAATATCATTCAACACACCGCCACTATCATCTACTAATGCTCCCAATGCAGCACATTGATCGAGCATTTGTGGACAAGTTTTCGTCCAGCCTTTTGCTGACTTCCAGTTAGAACTTATGTCACTGATCTGAGAGGCGATTTGAGTGAGCTCTTCGGTGATATCAACACCAATTAACTCGTCTTCAGCTTGAGCTTCTTGATCAGCCTCCCTCGCTGCTTGAATAATTTCGGCTTTAGCCGCTTCTTGATCTACTTTTGCATCAGCGGCAACACCGAGCTTGGCGAGCAAGTCCCTTGGCGGAACAAACTGCTGCCTACTTTGATAAGCGCTAGACGCGGAATCGACGGCATCTACAAATAACTCAAGGGTTTTACGTACATTGCGAAGATCGTCTTCATTACGTATGAAGTTACTCTCTAAGAAGCTTTCTGTGTGGTGTGTTAAATCGCCGAGAGCGTTTGCTTCGGCCATAAGCGAGCTGCCCTTTATGGTATGCAAATGGCGCATTACATTAGCCATTGCCGGTGCCATTTCTCCTAGGCTCGAGAGCTTGGCGACCTCATCATCAAGCTCATAGTGTAAACCTCGCAGCTCTTCAACGAAGATACCACGCAACTCAGCACTTAAATCGTCTTCATCACCATCCTCAACCGGCTCTGGCTCTGGCTCTGGCTCTGGCTCTGGCTCTGGCTCTGGCTCTGGCTCTGGTTCTGGTTCTGGTTCTGGTTCTGGTTCTGGTTCTGGTTCTGGTTCTGGTTCTGGTTCTGGTTCTGGT
>CAKZRZ010000305.1 GCA_937918955.1 uncultured Arenicella sp. | reverse complement strand
GATTCTCAAGATCTACCTAAACTGCAAGCATGGCTTGATCAATATCTGGCATCAGAATTGTTTGCACAGGTTATGCCAAAATTCGCTGCGTGGAATATCGAGCAAAAGGAAAGAATAATCTTTGGAGTTTGAAACAAGGCTCTAAACTCGAGCACTAAATCCAATTGTTTTTACGTGAATAGCGAACATCTGCTAGACTGATAATATAAATTATCTCTGCGTAAACGACATGCCCGATTATCAAATTCAGCATCAGCCCGAAGAATCGCTTTTCTATGTTCATTTGGAAGACGGTCAGCGCGCGTTTTTGAAGTACCGGCGTTCTGGTACCGAGTCGGCCGAAGCCTTGGTTGATTTTTACAGTACGTTTGTGCCCGATGCCTACCGAGGGAAAGCTTTGGCATCAAGGTTAGTTGATCATGCGTTTGACTGGGCTGAAGAGAACAATCTTCATATTCAAAGCTCGTGTTGGTATGCAGCTAAAAGACTCGAGCGTCGTCAGAAGCCGAAAGTCGCGACGAATGCATAGCAAGGTTAAAAAGGATTAAATCGACGCTTACTATCTTTGGACGTGTTAGAAAAAATTTCCGCATCGAGTTTTCTTAGTCGACAAGCCGAACTCAGTCAGTACTCACTCAGCCAATTTGAGTCGCTTAAACCAGAAGTTTTTGTCTCTACGCTCGGCGAGATCTGTGAAGGTCTTGATTACCCCGAAGTAGGCGACCTTGAACAGTCTGAGCAAGCGTTGCTTCAAGCCAAAGTTGATTTCAGCTTCGTTTGGTCTATCGCCGAACTTACTCGCTCGTTGAACCAACCCGGGCTTGGTCGCTGGCAGTCGCAATTTGCGCAATCGAGTATCAATTACGCACTAAAACTTGCTTGGCTAAAGGTTGCCCCGAAGCATCGAATGCTTAGTCAGCAAATCGTTGATCAACAAGGCGATGTCCCGGGTATGTTTATCTTCGGAATGGGCAAGCTCGGCGGTTATGATCTTAACTTTTCAAGCGACGTTGACCTGGTTGCCTATTTTGACCCTGATGTTCTACCCGTGCCCGATACCTTAGGCAAGAGTTATGTGTGTCACCAAGTGCTTCAGGTACTTACGCAGCTGATATCGCAATCAGGCCAGTCTAATTTCGTGTGGCGGGTCGATTGGCGGCTGCGACCAAATGCATCAGCAACGACATTAGCTATGTCAGTCGCAGCTGCAGAGGATTATTACTTTTACCGAGCTTCGCCTTGGCATCGACTGGCATTAATGAAAGCTCGTGTTGTTGCTGGCGATGAGGCACTTGGTACCGATTTTTTAAAGACCATAAAACCTTTTATCTGGCGTCAGAATCTCGACTATCGGGCATTAGATGAGTTGGCTGAAATAAAGCAACGTATTAATCTTGAGCACCCTTCCTTAAGGGTGCAGCGCACATGGGAAGCGCCGATCAGTGAGGAAATTAGTGGATATAACGTCAAACTTGGTAGCGGAGGTATTCGAGAGATCGAGTTTATTTGTAATGCCTTGCAGCTTCTTTGGGGAGGCCGTCATCGAAGTCTTAGAACCTCCAATACACTTGAGGCACTCGCCGCGCTTACCGAGCTTAACAAATTAGATAAGGCGAGTAGCGATACTTTGGCCGAGGCTTACCAATACCTGCGTCGTCTAGAAAACGCGATTCAAATGCAAGGCAATCAGCATACCCATTTAATTCCTAGTGGCGATGAGTTGCAGCAAAGCTTGTTGGTATTGCTCGGCTTAGAAAGTTGGCAATCGTTGGTCCTGAAGTTAAATAAATGTCGAGTTTTTGTACACCGTTATTTTGAAGGCTTGTTTGCCGAACAAGCTGCAGCGCAGGGCGAGGCTATAATTTGGCCGAGTGGGTTGAGCCCCCAAGCAGATGACATCATCGATTCTTGGGAAGCTGGTTTTGTAAACTATGGCGTGTCGTCGCAGGTTCGCCATCGTCTCAGAGCGCTTACTCGCGGCATCGCAAATTATCTAAGCAACGCTGATGGCGATGTTAGTAACACCGTAGTGAGATTGCATGAGTTCTTCAGAGCATTGCCAAGTGGTGAACAGTATTTTCGCTTATTAGCTGAGTCGCCGGTGTTACTCGAAAGTATCGTGCCGCCTTTACTTCATTCTCCGGCCATGACTTTGCTTTTAAAGCAATCCCCGCACATTATTGATTGCTATGTACATGAACGCTGGATCTACCCTGAGCCATTCGATAGTGATTACGTATTGCACGCTGATGACTATGGCGAACGGCTAGAGCTAATGAGGCGATTCGTTAATGAGCACCTCTATCAACTCTACTTAAGCTTCTTAAATGGGACTATTGACGTCGCCACATTTCAGAAAGCTTTAACCGACCTAGCACAACATAGCTTAGATCTAGCGCTCAACGTTGTTACGCAAAATATGCAGTTAGAGACGGTGCCAATTACGGTTATTGGCATGGGAAAAGTCGCACTCGGAAAAATGTCTCCTTTATCTGACCTCGACTTAATTTTCGTATTTGATCAGGAACAAACCGACTTAGATCTCGCATCACGCTTTGTCAGCCGTTTACAAACCGCCATAGCGACACCGATGCGCGAAGGTATTTTATACGAGCTTGATACGCGGCTACGCCCTTCTGGTAGGTCTGGCGCGCCGACTGTCTCTATTGAGAGCTTTGCAAATCATCATAGGCAACGAGCACATACCTGGGAGCACATTGCCTTGGTGCCAAGTCGAGTGGTAGCGGGTAATAGAGGTCCCGAAGAGCGCTTAAACGAAATAAAAGCGAGCTTGCTGCAAACTCCAAGAGATCCGCTGCAACTAAGTCATGACGCGCAAAAGATGTGGCAAAGAATTGCAGAGCATCGAGTTAAATCATCGGCACCTGAATTGATGTTCAGCAAGCTTAGAGAGGGCGGCCTGATGCAGGCTGAATATTTAGCTGCGTGTTTAATACTCCAAGCTGAGCACTCAGGGATGGCGTCCGAAACCGAATTTGATCAGTTGTTATCTGAGTTGGAGGACTCGGAGAAGCTCGCTGAAGTGATACAGTTTTGGCGAATTCAACAGTTATGGGAACGATTATTAGGCAAGTCTGAGCAAGCGTTAGACACTCTTCCAGAACCCTATCTAAAGCGCCTACTTGACCATTCTAGTGTTGCCACACTTGCTGAGTTGATTAACAAGAAAAAGGATTATTCAGACTATGTGATTCGCAGAATGGATAGGCTGTTTAATGCGAATCGACTAGATTCAGAGCAACTCGAGAATTGGCTGGAAACCAAGGTGACTTGGACTAACTAGCCCAAGCGAGGGTTCAATTTCTTATTTAATTTGATTATGTCACCGAATGGTGATATCTTGAATGTCACCAATAGGTGACACATGGTAGAGCTGTGGAAAAATCGAAAATTACAAAAAATAGAGAGCGAACCGAAGCCAAGCTCATAACGGCAGTTGCTGAGGTATTGGCCGTAAGAGGCTTTGGCAAGCTGGGTGTAAACGCAGTAGCGAAACAAGCTGGTGTAGATAAAGTTTTGATCTACCGATACTTTGATGGTCTCGATGGCCTAATGGAGCGCTATGCAAAATCTTCAGAGTTTTGGCCGCCTGCCTCTGAGTTACTAGGAGAAGGTGAGCAACGAATGCATCTAGCCCAGATGGCTTTTGCCGATGGGTTTTCTGAAGTGTTTAGACGCTACGCAAACGCGCTCAGATTACGACCTCTAACACTGGAGATTCTTTCCTGGGAAACGATTGAGCGAAATGCACTAACCATCGCCATGGAAGAAGTGCGCGAATCAATGGGGCTAGAGTTGATGGAATTTCTCAGTGAACTGAACCCGCCAGAAGCTGATTGGCAGGCGATTGCCAATCTATTCTCAGGGGGAATTCATTATCTGGCTATTCGAGCCCGAAAGGTGACCACCTTTACTGGTATGAGTATTGCCGAAGATGAAGGCTGGGAGCGATTAATCGCAAGTATTGGTTTTCTTGTTTCGAACATTGAAGCCAATCAACAATAACGAAATAACAATTTCGATAATTAAGAGAGTAAATTATGAGCGCTGATCAGAAACCTAACCGTGCTGCGGTTAGTATTTTTATGCTGTTTGGTTTTGTCACTATTTTGGTCACCGGCTTACTTTCGTACGGCTTACGATACAACAGCCTATTGTCTGCGGTGCATACGGTATTTGGTCTGACGTTCGTTATTTTTGGCATTTTTCACTTAAAAAATAACTTAAAGCCAATCATAAATTACTTTCGTCAGCCAAGAGCTAAGCGCTATGTATGGATGGCTACGTTGATGGTGCCGATTATCGTCGCAGGCTTAAGCGCGGGCCTACCACCGTTTCAGTCGATCGTCGATTTGGGGTATGCGATAAAGGAGCTCAAACCAATCGAACGCCAGTTAAGCGAAACAATTTATACACGCTATCAAAATGAAGGCAAAGAAATCAGCATTGATATAAAAGCAGGTGAGCATTACTCAGGTCCTGGCGCAGTGATTCTTGGTGTGACCACTACCGGCATTCCGCAAATGGCTGTATGGGTAGAAGACAAAAAAGGAAACTACCTAGAAACATTGTACGTTACCAAAAAAGCGTCGGATAGCTCCTATATTCAGTCTTTGTTTGGTGGTGAAGAGGTACGGCGCCCAGAGGCACTTCCACATTGGTCATATGCTCGAGGTATCAAAAGTGACGACGGTTTGATGATGCCAAGTAGTGCAAACCCGATAGCCGACGCGATTACTGGCGCGACGCCAATTTCGAGCTTTGAGTTGCGCACCAATACTCAGGCCGATAAAGAGGTTATTGTAAAATTTGAAATAAATCGGTCTTTTGATTTTAACGATGTCTATCATCGAGATGCGTTTCCTGATGACCCTATTTATAGCGGTACAGGGTCATCGGCCCAGCCATCGCTAATTTACGCAGCGACGGTGAATTTAAATGATGAGCAGCCTTACTACTTTATGCGCCTAATTGGCCGGGGGCATCATTCTGGCAAAAACGGCAAAGTGTATGAGGACCTTACTGGCATCACAACGGCGAGGGAAATGGTCAGCCGCATAATTGTAGAAGTGCTTTGAACTACTCCCTTTTAAGCCGATGTCACTTGAGAATGAGCGAGTACCTCAAGTAATTGCGAACGTAACCACGCCAATGCCGCGTCTTGCTCTGAATGCTCATGCCAATAAAGGCTAGTGCCAAAGCTGGGTATTGAGAATGGTAGATCTACGATACACAGATCATCGTCGATTAGCTGCTCAGCCATTCTGGTTGTTACCGTTAGAATTTGTTGTGACGATTTGAGGATTTTCGCTGCGGCATAATAGTTCTGGCAACGAACATTGGTTTTACGTTCCAAACCTTGTTGTCGAAAAAAGGTGTCCTCCATGGTCATACCTTGAGGCCGATTTGACACGCTGATGTGTTGGCTTTGAAGGTAGGCCTTTTTGTCTAACGCGTTTCGTAGCGGATGACGTGTGCGCATAAGAACCTTAAAGCCACCGCTCCCCAGTTTTTGCTGTCGAACAGGCCGTTGAACCGGTATGGATACGTCTAGGGCGACGTCAATATGGCCTGCACCGAGGTCGCGTGATAGCTTAGATCGATCTATTTTAACGCTCGCGATACCGACGTTCGGCGCTCGCCTAGACATAATCTCGCAGAGTTTAGGAAGAATCGACGGTTCGAGAGCATCGTGCATTCCAATTCTAAATACATGTTCGCTGATAGTCGGTTCAAATTCGCCCCATTGCTGGAGTATTTGTTGTAAGCGCGTGAGGTTGTCGATAATTAGGGGCGCCATTCGATTGCAGGTGGCTGTGGGTACCATTCTATTGCGCGATCGTTGGAATAATGGGTCACCTAAAGATTCTCTTAAACGTTTCATCGCGTGGCTTACAGCCGACGGTGTTAGATGAAGAATGTCTGCCGTACGGCTCATGTTTTGCTCTACATAGAGAGTTTGGAACACTTTCAATAAGTTAAGGTCTAATTGTTGTATTCGTTTAGGGTCAGACATTTAATTGTGAATTTTATTCATATCGTTACACAATTATATTTCATTTTATTCATATTTCTATGACTTATTCTTTGCTCTTTCGAAATCAACACAAAATATTCTTTACCGAGAGAGCTGCCTAATGAACTTTGAACACAGTGCTAAAACCAAAGATTACATCGCCAAAGTTAAAGCGTTTATTCGGGACAATATTGAGCCAGTTGAAGCTCAGATTTATCGAGAGCTGCACGAGCTCAATCCCGGTGGCGATTGGCAGAACTGGAAGCTGCATCCTTTGGTTGAGCGGTTTAAAGACATGGCTAAGCAGCAAGGTCTGTGGAATCTATTTTTAGCTGATGAGCAGCTGGGTAAAGGCTTAACTACTTTAGAGTATGCTCCTTTGGCTGAAGAGATGGGGCGCATGCTGTTCTTGCCAGAAATATTCAATTGTAACGCTCCGGATACCGGCAATATGGAAGTGCTCTACCACTTTGGCAATGAGCAACAAAAAGAGCAATGGTTGAAGCCTTTGCTGGAAGGCGAAATTCGCTCCGTATTTGGTATGACCGAACCCGATGTTGCTTCATCAGACGCAACAAATATGCAAGCTACAATTACTCAAGATGGCGATGATGTCATTATTAATGGTAAGAAATGGTGGAGTACTGGTCTCGGGCACCCGAATGCAAAGTTCACAATAATGATGGGCTTATCAAACCCTGAAAACGATCAACATAGCCAACATGCGATGGTAATCGTGCCTCTGGATACGCCAGGTGTTGAGATCAAGCGTATGCTAACAGCCTATGGCGATTACGACGCGCCTTATGGGCACGGAGAAATGCACTTTACCAACGTACGTGTTTCGAAGGACAACCTCATTCTTGGGATGGGTAAGGGGTTTGCGATCGCTCAAGGCCGGTTAGGCCCAGGCCGCATTCATCATTGCATGCGTACTATTGGTATGGCTGAGAAAGCGCTTGAAATGGCAATTGGTCGAGGGCTAGAAAGGGAGTCTTTTGGCAAAAAAATTCTTAAGCTCGGTGGGAATGGCGAACGTATCGCGCAAGCGCGCATAGCGATTCATCAAGCGCGCTTAATGACGTTGCACGCAGCCTGGAAAATTGACGCCGTTGGGGTGAAGAACGCCATGACCGAAATTTCGGCAATTAAGGTCGCAGTACCGACCATGGCTCAAAACGTTGTTGATATGGCGGTGCAAATGCACGGCGGCGCGGGAATGAGCGGTGATTTTCCCTTGGCACATTTCGCTGCTGGAGCCAGAGCCTTGCGCTTGGCAGATGGGCCAGACGAAGTTCATATGGGGATGGTAACTCGCTTAGAACTTAAAAAGTACATGGCCAAAAATACTTAGATCGTTTTAAGTTTTAATCACTCTTGTTGAACGACTCATGATCTGTAATCTAAAACTCAAATAGTTTGAGGCAGTTTTTCATGGTTTATCGCATACTAGGCGATCTAGGTTCGAGGGCGTTTGCTTAACTCGTGAATACAACAAATATTAGGGCTGACGAGCTCGAGGAATGATGAGAAAAGTTTTAATAACGGGCGCTGGCTCTGGTTTAGGCGAAGCACTGGCAAAAAAATACGCTAATGAAGGCGCACAAATCTGCGTAGCCGATCTTAATCAAGAAGGCGGTGAAGCGGTAGTTCAACACATTCAGAGCGCTGGTGGCGAAGCATTTTTTGTAAAGTGTGATATCACACAGCAGTGGGACGTTGAGAAGTTAGTTATCGCCGTCGCCGAACGCTGGGGATCGATCGATATTTTAATTAACAATGCTGGTGTTGCCAGTGCAGGGAAAATTGACTCTGAAACTATGGAGCAGTGGCAATGGGTGCTTGATATTAATTTACTTGGCCATGTGCGAATGACCAAATCTTGTTTGCCCTTGTTACGCAATAGCGAAGCGGCTGATAAAACCATCATTAATATCGCCTCTCAGGCTGGCTTAACCTCTGCACCTGGTATGGCGAGCTATTGTGTTACCAAGGCCGCGATGGTTAGCCTTTCCGAAACACTTTATCTAGAGTTAGCGGCAGACGATATCCATGTTGCCGTGGTTTGTCCGGCTTTTTTCGATACCAATTTGAATCAGTCTTTGCGCAGTAGTGACGAGAAAATGCAGGCTGTGGTGACTAAGCTGATCAAGAAATCGGGAGTTAGTGCCGATGAGATTGCTGGCAAGGTATTTGATGCCGTGAACGATAAGAAATTTATGATTGTGACACACAAAGAGGGCCGCAAAGCGTATCGACTAAAGAGGTTTCTGTCGATGGAACGTTATTTGAAGATCGCAAAGAAAAGAACGGCCAAATTTGTAAGAAAAAATGACTGATTCGCAACAAAATATTGATACTGCTGGAAACATTCGAACGGGCGAAGAGCTTGATTTAGACAGTCTCAATCCTTGGTTACTCGAGCAGCTTGAGGGGGTTAGTGGAACACCCCGTGTGACTCAATACTCCGGTGGCGCGTCCAATTGGACCTATTGTTTGAGCTATCCTGAAAAGGAGGTAGTACTGCGTCGAGCGCCCGATGGAACCAAAGCCAAAGGCGCGCACGATATGGGGCGCGAATTTCGTTTGCAAGCGGCACTAAAGCCAGTTTATCCCTATGTGCCAGAAATGTTAGCCCACAGCGATGATGATTCGATTGTCGGTGCAGAATTCTATGTGATGGAGAAGGTCAATGGTGTCATCCCAAGAACTAATATGCCGCGAGGTTTAAATTTAGATCAAACGCAATGTCGACAACTTTGTTACAACGCCCTAGATAGTTTAATTGAACTTCACCAAGTGGATTACAAAACGGCAGGGCTTGATCACCTTGCAAAAGGAAAGGGTTATATCGAACGCCAGATTAGCGGCTGGACGCATCGTTATAAAAAGGCTAAGACTTGGAATGTGCCATGTGCTAGCGGTGTGATTATATGGCTCGCCGACAATATGCCTGAAAAGGAATCCATTTGTTTAACGCACAACGACTTCCGCTTGGATAACCTCGTTTTAAATTCCGATCAGCCGACTAAGATCATCGGCGTTCTCGATTGGGAACTAGCCACCTTGGGCGACCCCTTGATGGATTTAGGTAACTCACTTGCATACTGGGTAGAGGCCGGAGATGACTTTTTCGCCCAGAAAACGCGTCGTCAGCCTACACACATAGACGGCATGCTAACTCGCCAAGAAGTGATCGATTACTATCTAGAGAAAACCGATAGTGAAGTTAAGGACTTTACCTTCTATGAGGTCTATGGCCTGTTTCGTTTGGCTGGCATTGTGCAACAAATTTACTATCGATATCACCATAAACAAACTCGAAATCCTTCATTCAAAATACTTTGGGTGTTTGTTCATTATCTAATGCACCGTTGCCGCAAGGCCATCAAGCAATCAGGAAAATAGGCACAATGGCTACTATTTATTTAATCCGCCACGGGCAAGCCTCGTTCGGAAAAGAAAACTATGATCAATTATCGGACCTAGGTCACCAACAGGCTTCGCGGCTCGGAGATGTCCTGAGTCAGCGCTTGCCAAACTTCGATGTTGTGCGCCTTGGTTCAATGCTGCGTCATAAGCAAACAGCCGAGAACTGCTTGAGAGGCTTCGAGCAATCGCTAGAATCGACTAATGCGGTTTTTGATGCCAATTGGAACGAGTACGACTTTCGAGACATCTTAACGCAATTACGTCCTGAGTTTGCCACTGCGAAAGGCACTACCGATTACATCCGTAGCCAAACTGACCCTAAAGCAGCTTTCGAACAAGCCTTTAACAGTGCGGTTGATCGTTGGATATCAGGTAGTTACGATGCCGATTATATCGAATCGTGGTCGACATTCAGCGCTCGTATTCATCAAGCATTTAATACCACAATCGCGAATTGCGAACATAAAAAGAACATTGCTGTGTTTACCTCCGGTGGCCCAATTTCAGTTGTGAGCCAACACTTACTGGGCGTCGCTGAGACCAAGATGATGCAAATGAATTGGACTTTGCTTAATTGTGGCGTGACCAAGATTGTGACCACAGGGTCACGGCAATTTTTATCCTCATTAAACGAACATACGCATTTTGAAGGCGTCGACAATAAACACTTTATCACTTACGCATAACACCTTATGAGCAGACAAAATATTTTAATTACCGGCGCGAGTTCTGGCTTGGGCTATACCATGGCGAAAATGTACGCTGAACAGGGTAGAAACCTGGCATTATGTGCCCGGCGTGTTGAGCGTCTGGAAGAACTTCGGGATGAAATTGCCAAATTAAACCCGGATGTCAAAGTGGCGGTTAGATCTCTTGATGTGAACGACCATGATCAAGTATTTGAGGTTTTCAAAGCATTTGCCGACGACCTTGGTCATATAGATCGCGTTATTGTTAACGCTGGCATGGGAAAAGGCGCTTCTTTGGGTACGGGCTACTTTCACGCAAATAAGCAAACAGCAATAACTAACTTCGTTTCGGCGATCGCTCAGTGTGAGGCGGCTTTGGAGCTCTTCAGAGCCCAAAATCATGGTCACTTGGTAACGATCTCATCAGTGAGCGCTGTGCGAGGGTTTCGCCGCGCAATGACAGTTTACGCTGCGACTAAGGCGGCTTTAAGCAATTTAACTGAAGGCATTCGGATAGATTTGATCGGCACTCCAATAAAAGCCACTACAATCCACCCTGGATTTATTCGTAGTGAAATTAATGAAAAAGTTAAAACGGTGCCGTTTATCGTTGATACCGAAACAGGCTGCAAGTCAATTTTGAAAGCTATTGAAAAAGAAGGGGCGAGCTATTACGTGCCTGGATGGCCTTGGGAGCTGATGTGCCGCATTATGAAAATAATGCCAATAGGTATGCTGAAAAAAATGAGCTGAGTCGAGGTATAGCTCCAGCAATCCCTGCTTAAATTTCTAACACTGCTCTAAATGTTTCTAAAACGAGAGAGTTTTGTTCATTTAGCATCAAAAACTCTCGCAATCGACCCAAATAGATTCGCTTTAGACTCAATCATTTATAGCATCTTTTTGGGATTGTGGTATTTTAGCAGTGCGTACACGTAACAGTGCGCAACAACCTCCAATTACCGCAGCTTATCTTCCAACCCGACGCTTGCAGTAACTGGAGGCCACCTCAAATGGGATTTGAGGTAAAAATAGGAAGAAACCCTTGGGGGGACATTTCTTCCGGAAGGCTCTTGAGTTTACCCCCTCAAGGGCCTTTTTTCTTCTTACTTAAATCCATTCGCGCTTGTCTTTATCGAGGCTTGAAACCTTCTTCAGAGGTGTCAAGTCTTCGTAGAGAGTTACCTTGAGACCTATTTGTACACGTGTGAAACTAATTGTACAACTGTCTGATTTTCGTTATGCCTGCTTTTGGTTGCTAGTATGGCTTCTTTAACCTGTCTATTTTCAGACAAACCTAATGGAGCCTCTCTATGTATCATCCTCAAAAGAAAAAAGCGAAAATCTACTCAACTGGTGTTTACCTGCCCTCTCAAATCGTAAAATCAAATGATTTATTCGAAGAAATCAAGTCTGATTCTTTGTATGGTATTGATAAAAACTGGATGTCCGACACGATGGGTATTGAAGAGCGGCGAATGGCGCCTGATTCGGCCAAGCCGTCCGATTTAGCTATTCCTGCCGCTCAACAAGCACTCGAGAAAGCAGAGTGTATAGATCCACAACATATTGATTTAGTTATATTTTGTGGTATCGAGCGGGATCAGCCAGAGCCAGCTACCGCGCATACAATTCAGAATTCTTTGGGCCTGAATGCGCGGTATGCTTATGACATTTCGAACGCGTGTTATGGTTTTATAGATGCAATGCATATCGCCACAAACTATATCGAATGTGGTATTGTCAGATATGCATTGATCGTAACGGGAGAGGTGCCGACACGGGTCATGCGAGCCGCGATTGACGTCCTAAAGTCGGGTGTCGACATTAAGACAGCTCGAAATATCATAGGAGCATTGTCTGTTGGAGACGCTGGCGGGGCTGTTGTAATTGGTGCGGCAAGTAAAAACGATAAATCTGGTTTTGAGCTATTTAACACTTTTTCGTCAAGTTCCCACGTTAATAAATGTATCTATAAACAACGAGAAGATGGGTCAATTGACGGTCACATGATTATGGGGCAGCTCGCTGGTATATTCATTCGAAGCCATAATAAGCTGATAGACGACACATTAAGGCGTCTAGGGTGGAAGGATTTCGATTGGATGTTAAGTCACCAAATTGGTAAGAAACCGTTCGAGAAGCTGTCGAACATTAACGGAGTAACTCCTAATAGAATGATCAAAACTTTAGATAAATTAGGAAATATTACCTCTGCGACCTTTCCTGTGAATTTTAATAAGTTGGTAGAAGAGCAACACGTACGCAGCGGCGATAGAATTGGGGGCTGCTTTGCTGGTTCGGGTTTGGTAATTGGTCAATTTGGATACACTTTTTGACTTTGTCGTAGCCAATAGGCTAACTACGGTCGTTGCGTTTTTTGCGCAACGACCTACTTTTTAACATGATTTAGAATAGGTGTAACTCAAAATGAGTATATATGTATTACCCGCGTCGATGGCACTATTAGTCAGTATCGTTGTGTTTGTTGCCGCGCTTCAAGGACGAAAGAAAGCTGAGTCAAATACATTTTGTATAATGATATTCATGTTTATCTGTCTAAGCGTTTGCGAGGTATTGAGCGCTTTTGAGTTTTTTAAAGGCGATCGTTTTCTTTATTTAGTCAAAGCCTATTATTTGGCGGCTTTATGCGGTTTATCGTCGATTCTTACTTATTCCTTGCATGTGGCACGCGAGAAGTCTAACAAAGGCTTATGGCTGATCCACTTTTTTACTTTGACCCTCTCGTGCTTGGTGTTGTTTACCGATACTGTTATTAAAGGAATCCAACCTCTTGGGTACACCCAAACTGCGATTAAGGGCGAGCTCTATGTTCTGTTTCAAGTGTTTTCCTTGATTGGATTGGTTCTGATTATCGCAGTACTTATGCGTGGATATATTCGACACAAAGACCACATGATGCAGATTCGGTGCTCCTACACATTATTGGCTCTGCTTCCTCTTGTAATAACGTGTTTGGTTATCTTGGTGATTATGGCGCTTGGCTATAAGGTAAATGCTGTTTTGTTTATGCCAATCGTCCACGTGGCTTTCATGTTAATTACACTGGTTGGCGAATCCGAGCATCAAATTACCGATATCCGACGTTTTATGCCGTACTCGGCGGAGAGGCACACTTCTAATGAAATTATGGAGATATTCTCGAGCTTTGCGCGCGACGAAATTTCATACCGTGATGGAGTTAGTGAGATAGAGCGCTTATTAGTTTTGCACAAGTATCAAAAGAATGGCGGCAATGCGAGCGCCACAGCCGAGTTAATGAAGATGCCTCGTTCTTCTTTATATTCGATATTCCATCGACTCGGAATCGAGACCGACGCGAAGACCAAAGACTAACAAAGCGCTTATCTTAGTATTGGATTTCAGCTTATTTCTGTTTGTCTTTGAAATTGCTCAAGTCCGAATAGGCCGGTTCAGTCGTGCAGTGCTTTTTAACCATGTAAGGCACTGCACAAGTTGGCGAAAGGCTTAAAGATCAGAGCTCCACCATCAGTTTGCCAGTGTTTCCACCACTAAATAGCAAGTTAATACCTTCTATCGCGCTTTCCAAACCGTGAAGGGTGTGCGCTCGATATTTAATTTTACCTTCCATTAGATATTTGGACATAGCCTGCATCATGCCTGGGATCTTGTCGTAGTGATCAGGCATCGTAAACCCTTGGATGGTTAAGCGTTTTTTTATAATCGGAATCCAATTTGGGCCGGCCGATGGGGTGAGCGTGTTGTAATCAGAGATCATGCCGCACACCATAATGCGACCGTGTGCATTCATTAGATCAAATACTGCGTGTTGTACCGAGCCGCCAGTGTTTTCAAAGTACAAGTCGACACCATTCGGCGCACTCGCCGCTAACTTTGTCGCGAGGCCGTCAGATTTATAGTTAATTGCCGCGTCAAAGCCTAGTCCTTCAGTTAACCATTGGCATTTTTCGTCGGTACCGGCTGTTCCAATAACAGTAAGCCCCTCGGCTTTAGCAATTTGACCGACCATAGAGCCTACTGAGCCAGCCGCACCAGATACTACGATAGTTTCGCCAGGCTTGGGTTTTCCAACATTCATTAAGCCTTGGTAGGCAGTCATGCCTGGTAGCGCCAGCACACAAAGCACTGCTTCAGTAGGAATGCCCTCGGGAAGTAAGTTTAAACCGTCTCCATTGCTCACCGCGTACTCTGTCCAGCCAATCAAACCTTGAACGCGCGCTCCAATCGGCATCGCAGGATTCTTAGACTCAACAATTTCACCGACACCACCGGCACGCATGATATCACCTAGCTCTACGGGAGGAATGTAGCTATCTCGATCGGGCATCATCCAGCCTCTCATAGCAGGGTCGAGCGACATATGTGTTTGCTTTATCAATATTTGGCCATCTTCCAACTCTGGCGTTGTGAGTCGAACAACTTCGAATAGGTCCGGTGTGATCGTTGTTTCGGGGCGTTTTACCAGCTTGATGGCGGTGTATTCAATGCTCATTTTGGAGACTCCAAATTATTAAAATTTTGTGAGCAATTATAGCTAATGATGGCGTAACTCTAGTGAATGCCGTTTGAGCGAGCCCACGAATAATGCACTTGTACAACCTAGGTTAAAGCCGGTAACGCATTGCTAAGCATTTTAATTAGGCAAAAAAGGCCGCGAGCACTATGTGTCGCGGCCAAATTTAAATTATTTTTGTTAGCTGGCTTATTTATCTGACGCCGAGCGCAGGTCTAAGATAGGCATACTATCACCGCCCATATACTTTGGCAGAATGCCGTTCCAAGCTTCAATTTGTTTGAGTTGAATATACGCGGGGCTCTGTTGAGCGGCTTTATTGATTTTCTCAATTTTGTAAGCCTCTGCATCGGCCAATAAGCGAATTTTTTGCTCTTCGAGCTTAGCGGCCTCAAATTCGGCGTTGGCTGTCGCAATCTTCTGCTCTTGTTCTGTGGTAAAGCGTTTTAGTTCGGCTTTTTGCTTTTCTGCCTCTTGCTCACGACGCTTTTTATCTTCAACAGCTTTAGCGATAAACGGCGGTAGCACGACGTTACGAATTAAAATGCCCTGAACTTCGATGCCAATTGGCTCGAGATTGCTGGTTAGTGCTGACATCATTTCAACCTGCATGCGCGTTTGCACCGCATCGGAGTAGAACTCCTCGGCATTGGCAACTGTTTTACCTTGCTCACGGATCAATGAGCGAAAGTAGGGCACTACATGAATCTGAACCACGTCATTGGCTGAGCCGGTATTCTTTTTGATCTGTGGCGCTTTATTTCCATTCAAACGAAACTGAATCGACACATCAAAGTGTGAAATAAGCTGATCTTGCGATGGTACGCCGAGTTTGTCGAATTTAATGGTTTTTTGCCTAACATCGTATTCGTTCCAGGCATAGAGAGGGTTAACCGGAAAGTGCAGACCTTCGGGATAAACTTGGTCCTGAACTTTACCAAAGAGAGTTGCAACTTTTACGTGACCTGCAGGCACTTGCTGCACACAGAACAGCGCCAGAAATACCAATAGCGCTGGAACGATGGTTACTTTAGCCAAACCACGGAAGGCGCCGATTGGCCCTTTAGGTGATACAACGATTAGAAATAAGCACACTATCGCAATAACAATTGCGATCAATTGAACGGTTTCGAACATAGATTGCTCCTTTTATCATTTGATTTTTCTTTTTCAGCGAAGGCGTCCTTTACGCTGATACCCTGTAATGCTCGCATTGAATATGCCGACAAATTCGATAAATTCAATGATTAGAATATGGCATTTTAGTGGTAAGGATCTATCTTTTGGCGCTGTTTTTCTTTCTGATTAGTTGATAAAAGAGTGCCGAGGTTAAGCCTGATGAAGCAAAAAACATCAGCATAATCATAATTTGATAGCGCACAGCAATTAAGGGTGAAACGCCAGATAGAATTTGCCCGGTCATCATGCCCGGCAAAGACACCAAACCAACCGCGAACAATGAATTAGTAATTGGGATTAAGGTCGCGCGATAAGCTGTATTTCGGGCCTCGTTCTCGCTTGCGCGTTCAAGTTCAACAAAATAACGCTCGGCGAAGAGACTAATACCATTCATGCCAACCGCAAATACCATGCCCGCAAGCGGAATAACAATATTAGGAGCAAACCACGGCGAAACACTGAGCACACCCTGAGTAATCAGTGCTAACAGGCTTGAGTTCACCAGAAACGTTGCGAGCAGTGCTTTAAAATACAAACGCGTGCGCTTTTCTGGCACCGAACCCAGCGCAATCCAAGAGGAAGCCAACATCATTACGCTAAGCACGCCAAATACCAAGGCAGGGTGTTTGGTCTCGAAGATATAACTTAGAGCGTAACCAATTAAACATAGTTGAATCACCATACGAGCCAAGGCATACAAGGATTTACCCGCGGAGTATGACCATCGCCACAGAATCACAAGAACCATGAGTGCGGGCAGCGCAATAATGGTTAGATTGATTATCGGGATAATTTGCATGGTAATTCTATCGACGGTCTCCAGTTGACTCGGTGATACGATTGTCTGAGCTTCTCACAAGTTTAATTCACAATGTAAGTTTGTGTAGTAAAATCGCATCGTTTTAGGGCGTGTCCCCACATTGATGAGAAACATGGAAAAGAGCGGATCGTATGTCATCTATTAAAAATATTGTTGAATCTAGCTGGTTTCAAAACTTTATTATTGCTGTCATTGTTATCAACGGCGTCATTTTGGGTTTTGAAACTTCGCGCAACCTTAGCTCCTTTTGGGTAACATTTTTAAAAATTGCCGACAGCATTTGTTTAGCAATATTTGTTGTTGAACTTTTGATGAAGCTGTTGGTCTATCGGCTTAAGTTTTTTACCAAAGGCTGGAATGTGTTCGACTTCGTTATCGTTGTCGTGTCACTGGTACCTGCTTCGGGCGGTTTGTCGATACTTCGAGCGTTCCGCATCTTAAGAGTGCTAAGGCTGGTAACAGCAGTTGAATCGTTTCGTCGTGTGGTATCCGGGATGCTGTTAGCGATCCCGGGGGTTGGGTCAGTTGCAGGCCTCTTATTGCTGGTGTTTTATATCTCGGGAGTGTTGAGCACGATGCTGTTTGGCGATACCTTCCCCCAATGGTTCGGCACCTTAGGCGGTGCGATGTATACCTTATTTCAGATAATGACGCTTGAAAGCTGGTCCATGGGAATCGTGCGCCCGGTAATGGAAGTGCATGAATATGCTTGGGTATTCTTTATACCGTTTATTACGGTCACCACGTTTACCGTACTAAACCTATTTATCGGGATCGTGGTCGACGCTATGGCAACGGTAAAAGAGGCCGAAAACAAGGAGTTACATGAAGAGCACGATGATATCGAGACTTTGATTACTAAATTGCATCAAGAAGTTCGTGAACTGAGAGCCGAAGTGAAGCAGGCGAATATGAAGCCTGACTAGGTTCCCATCTCGTCGGCGTAAGCAATTTACTCTACAACGAAAAAGGGCTGCAATAATGTGCAGCCCTTTTCAACATATTGAAGGCCACTGATAGTTAGCCAGTGTTTCGCAGGCCAGTGGCAATGCCGTTGATACTGCCTAGTGCCGGTTTTAACCAAGGTGACGCCATGCGATCGTCTTCCTTACTTAACCGTTCTAACAGCTTAACTTGGATATGGTTCAAGGGGTCTAAATAGGCGTTTCTCCAGCGAACCGATTGACCGATTTCAGGGAAGTCTGCCATCATCAAGCGTTCACCAGTGATTTCCCGAATGCTCTCTAAAGACTCTCGGAACTCGCTGTGTAGTTGATCATAAGTGCGTTCAGCGATGTCGGCGTCGCTGCACAGTTTAGAATACTCTTTCGCAACCTTCTGGTCGGTTTTTAAGATTACCATTTGAGAGTTACTTAATAGGTTTTGAAAGTAACGCCAATTAGTATGCATGTCTTGAAGCGTTGCTAAGCCATCACTGTTGATCGCGGCTCGCAGAGCTGCGCCTAAACCATACCATCCTGGAATGTTTTGTCGCGACTGGGACCAACCGAAAACCCAGCCAATAGCGCGAATAGACTTCTTCGAATAGTCTGCTTTCTTTCGGTGCGATGGGCGTGAGCCGATGTTCAACAAGCCGATCTCACTAGAAGGCGTTGTTTCATAAAAGTATTGCATGGTTGCAACATTATCGTCAGTGAGTTCGCGGAACGCGCTTTCGCCGGCGACTACCAATTGATCCATCATGGAGATGTGCTCTGGCTTGTCTTGACGGTCGTTACTCGGATCACTGGCCTTCATCAAGCCTGTTATCCCAACGGTGAGTTCATAGCGCGCAGTGTCTTTGAAATTGTATTTGAAAGACAACACTTCGCCTTGCTCAGTGAACTTAATGCCACCTTTCACCGTACCTTTAGGTTGGCTCAAAATTGACTCATGAGTTGGGCCACCGCCTCGACCAATTGTGCCGCCTCGACCATGAAATAATAAACAACGAATATTGTGCTTGTCAGTGACCGATACAATGTTTTGCTGCGCTTTGTATAGATTCCAACTAGATGCAAGAATACCGCCGTCTTTACACGAATCAGAATAGCCAAGCATCACTTCTTGGGTTTCATTGCTGTAAGCAAGCAATTGACGATAAACTGGGTTGGTGAACAAACTTTCTAGAGTGGGTTCGGCGTGTTCGAGGTCTACCACTGTTTCGAATAATGGTGCAATGTGAATTTCACACTTAAGGTTGCCACTCGCGTCACTACTGATTAGCCCAGACATTTTCGCCAATAATGCAACTTCAAGAAGGTGACTTGCTTCGTGCGTCATTGAAATGATGTAGCTGCCAAAGCACTCTCTCGATACTTCTTCGCGCATCTCGCTCATCAAATCAAATACGGCAATGATGTCGGCGCTTTGAATGGTGATTTGTCGGCGATCATAACTCAAATCATTGGCATCTTGAATTCGAGCACTCAGCCATTCTTGACGCTGTGTTTCGCTCATCGAGTAATAGTCGATAGGCTCGTCCAGCGTTAGACCAATTTCGTGAATTGCTTGGCTGTGCAAGGTTGATTCTTGGCGAATATCCATCTTTGAAAGATAGAAGCCGCAGCTGTCTAACAAACGAAGTAAGTCTTGCAAGCCGCCACGGGTTAAGTTGGCTTCGTTGTGGTGTATCAATGAGTCACGCACAGTTGTTAGTTCGTATTTGAACTCAGCTTCATCCTGAAACGCCAGTGGGTCGAAGGCAGGTTGTCCATCGCCTAGGCGCGCTTCGGCAATCGCGATAGTGTGTTCTAATCGCAATTTAACTAGGCTAAGTTTGCGTCGATAGGGTTCTTTTGTATGTTTTTCACCTAAATATTTAGTCAGGCGAATTCTGTCGCGTTCCATTGAACCTTTAAACTCATCTGACAGCTCAACTTGATCGCTACTGTGTGTAAGTATTTTGCTTAGTTGGTCTACTCGACGCGCGTATTCAGAAAGTACTTCTATTTGCTGCATGCGCAGCGCATTGCGAGTAATTTCAGGTGTGACAAACGGGTTGCCGTCTCGGTCGCCGCCAACCCAAGTTCCAAAGCGGACAATATTGGGTAACTTTAGAGCTTGACCACGCGCTTCTGGGTAGGCGTGCTTAATTGCATTCTCGAGGTCACGATAAATTTCTGGAAGACAGGTGAAAATGCTCTCACGAAAGTAGTAAAGCGAGTTTTCTATTTCATCGTACACCGTTGGTTTCGATGGGCGTACAGCCTCGGTTTTCCAGAAAATTTGAATCATCGCTTTTAAACGATGGCGATATTCACTTAGTTCGGCCTCACCAAGGCTTCCATTTGTAAGGCCTTGATATTCTTTATGAATACGCTGTAGGGCTTCCAGTACTATCGGGCGCTTAGCCTCGGTCGGGTGCGCAGTGAAGGTTGGATAGTAATTTAGGTCGCTAACAAGCTCCATCACTTCATCTAATGATTTACCACTGCGTTTGAAGCCTTCAACGGTATCAATAAAAGAGTTACTCCAAGTCTCTCCAGCTTCTTCAAGCGAGGCACGCGCTTTTTGGTTTGCGTGCTCTTCTGAGATATTGGCAAGGTGAAAAAAGGTGCTGAAGGCGTGAATAACTCGGTCTAGCGCATCTACATCTAAGCCATCAATGGCATTCAATAATGCCTGTTGCTTTGCTTCATCTGGCGTTTGACGTTGGCTAATAAAACCTTGGCGAAGTAGCTCAACAGCATCGAAAACATCTTTGCCTTCTTGTTCAATTATTACTTCGCCTAGTAAGTCAGGCAAAATTTTAGCGTCATCGCTTAGCGTGTTAATCGGTGGGTTCACAGCTGATCCTATCTAAAAATGTAATTTAGTTACACAAATTATACCATTGCTGAAAGTGATAGCCATCAAGATAATTAAATAATGCCTACTTCGGGCCTGCACTTAGACGGTTCAAATAGTCTTTATGTTGAGAAATCCCCCGCAAAGTTCAATTTCTATCGGCCCGAGATGAATCGTATCTGACTTTATATCGAATTTAGCTCGCACTTCACATCGGTAACAAACACCGTCATGCTCGAAATTGAATCGGCTGATTGATTGCTTGGTTGTATCGTCGATATCACCTTCAAAATCGTCAGTTCGAGCATTTGCAAATGGAAATGGCGTGTACAACCCTGGGCAGTGAGCCGATACAGTCGAAATTGAATTACCTGTTTCTAGGTTATGTATCTCTATTTCGGCGTAGCAGCCAATATGTTCATCTCCAGATAAGAAAACTAGATTATCCACTTGCTTGTCAACGATCAGAGCAAGTGTTTTATGGAGTGAGACCGGGTAGCCGTCCCATCCATCCGATCGAACGCAATTTGCCGCGGAGTTTTCACTTGCATGATTCATTGCGTGCCTCGGTAACAAAATTGAGCTCGAGAGAATAAATTTTGGTTTTTGATTATTTGAACGAAGCAACCAGTTTTCAAAGGCTTTATGTTGGTTTTCACTAATAATAGTTGTTTCAGAATCTAAAATATTAGATGCGTTTCGAGCGCTACGCTCAGTACGTGTGTCTAACATGAAAAATTTGTGTTCACTGAATGTGAAAGAGTACCAAAGAGGCGTATCTTTACCTTCTGATTTATCGAGGTCGCGAATTTCTCCTCTTTGAAATTTTAGAAACGAGTCGACTCCTGCTCTGAGAGTTTCATCGAGTTCGCGTTGCTTTTTTACATTATTCGTAAGCGGTTCCCAATTGTCTGAGAGTTCATGGTCATCAAGCATGGCAAACAGCGGCAGCCTGCGTAAGACGGATCGAACATTTTTATTTTTGTACAATTGATAATAAGGTTGTACGAAACGGTCGAACTTGGTGATCGGGTCCAGGAAACCCGCGGTAGCATCAGCGTAAATCTGGTCTCCTATTAAGGCGAGAAACTGGGGTTTGAATGATGCCTGAGAGTCAAGTAAGTGACTCATTTTTTTATAGGAATCATAGGCGACCTCTTTATCGAGCATCCCCGCAGGATATTGGCAACTCCCTATCGCAAAGCACAACGGTCTATCTTCGTTGGCCTGTGGTTTGTAGCCGATAACACTTTTCTCGAACTCGACGAGGACATTTCGGTTCGATTTAAAGAAATTTCCGACAACTTGAGCAACAACTTTTTGTAAATCGTGTTGCTCATATTCATTCGCTGTATATAAGACGGAAGCGCAATCGCGTTCATCTGTTTTGCAGCGTGAACTAACAACGAGATCAACATCAAGCTCAACTAGATCGTCATAAATCATTAACGCAGCCAAACCATCCATTCGGGTACTTGTCGAGAGTTTAGGCTGGGTCATAAACGAGTCAGGTATTTCAGCGATGCGCCAGCGCGATGAGTCGTCATCTCTTTGGACGCTCTTAATTTTCAGAGACTGTTCGACATAGTGTTCCAGTATGCGCAGTTGTTCCTCTGTGTTGCTACCAACGACGTGTAACTGATCGTCATTAAAGAATACGGGAACGAAGATAAGAAACGGCTCGCATGCTCGCGCAGTATTGCTACCTAACATCACTTTAGTTTTTTGCCCATCATTATGTTGAATTATGACGGGCCCACATGCAGGAGGTTCGACAACCCAAGCTGCGTGATCAACTTGGGAGCAATTTAGATTGGACGGTTCTGCTGATTGCTCATTGCTTTCATCTAGGAATTCAATAATCTTAGGAAATACATCAATGTGGGCATTTACCCCGGTAATCGAGTCCTGATGCCCATAGTTCTCTTTGTCGATGATAATGCTGGTGTAAGCTAAACCCGCCTCCGAGAAGATTCGTCTTGTGCGTTCGCCAGTAGAAACGTCGATCAAGCCATTACTTCGAGAGTGAAAGCTCATAGTGGGAATGCCACTCCAATACTTCTGGAGGCGTTCGCGGCTGACATAGCTATTGTTTCCATCTGCGTCAGTAGCGACGTTATAGCGCGCAAAACGACTTGCTTGAACAATTGTATCTAAGTGCATTGGGCCAAAGAAATCGTCAATATGCTCAAGCGTAGCTGGGCTTAGGTTTGCTAATTCGAATGTTCTTGAGAATAGCGCGTCTACGCGGTGGCGTGTGCGGGCGAACTCGGCTCGATGGGAAGGTTTTAATGGAGCATTGACAATGTCAAATTCGTGACGCGGGTAGGGTAGCGTATATAATAGCCGATCAAGAATTTGGTTAGCTTTTCGGCCATCTTGTACTTGGAATTGATACTCATTTGGAATCATCTCCTTTAGGTAGTTGGTGGCGAATGATTTGAAGTTGTTGTCTTGTGTGAAAACGACCGTTGGTGTTGCTTGAGAGAAGACAATACGATTGATCGTTGCATTAGATAAGTTTGCTCTAGATTGAGAGGAGTCTTTATTCGGCTTTAATATAGACATAGCCAGCATGACAGCGCCCATGCAATGTGCGAGCACGTCTATTTTATTTTTTCTTTCGTAGTGCGCATGAATATATTCGACAGCGCTTGGTATATCGATATTCGAAACGGTCTCAAATTTCCATGGATACCTTGAGCTCGTTAGCGCTGAACTCGTGCGCAGGTCAACTAACCAAACATCACGGCTGTTTTGATACATCACTTTCGCGAGACTATTTGGCATCGATGAATGCGCAAAAAGAGCGCTATTGTCGCTGTAACCGTGCAGCATCATCACGGGCGCTTTTGTGGCTTGATCGTTCCGATAATGGGTAAGAATTATTTCCACCGCTTGCCCCGCTTGTAACCCTTTGATGCGATTGTCAGGGATTTCATCAACTCTTAAACGATGAATAGTTGGTTCTGGCAGTCCATTTACAGTGCCAGCCAGTCGCATTGCTTGTCGCGGCTTTGGCGCGTCAGGCGCTCTAAAACTATAGAAGTGAACTCCAAGCAACATGCGAGTGATGTACGAGCCAAAAGATGCGAGATCCATTAATGCTTTGACTTGATTCTGTTGTTGTGTGATTCGAATTAACGGCGTACCGGCTTTAGTTAGATAATTCATATCGAGAGCAAGCGTGTTGCCTTGTCGAGCTAAATTTCTCTGTTGTATTTCCAGTTGCTGGTACGCAGATCTTGGTGGTGTTAAGCGTAAGCCACGTTCTTTTGCTCGGCTGCGTTGAGGAAGTTTTTGCAATGAAACTTGGGCCAATTGACTCCATGGGTTGGCTCGCCGTTCATAGGTTAGTTTCTTGACGCCAATAATTTTATTGTTCGGAGCTGATAAGTCGGAGTTACCATCGGGCCCGAAATAGCCGAAGTCATCACTTTTAAGCTGAGTCTTTATTGTAATGTCGTAATTGAGCGTGCGAATTTCTCCTGCTCGGCTAAGTGTGCGCCCGAGGTTTGCCAGGCGAGTAAACAGATTTTTCTGTCTACGTTGTTTTGCTTGGGGTTCACTATCAAAATTCTCCCACTGTCTCGGACGAAAGAATTGATACAAATCTCGCAAGCCTCTATTGAGCATCCAGCCCCAACCGCTTTCAATTATGCGTGAGAGTGGGTAAGACTCTGCTCGAGCAAATGCGGTTAAATGGCCTTCGATTTGGCCAACAAACTTTGCAGCTTGGTCGAGGGCGATTTCATGCTTGTCGACTTTTATCTTTCCGCTTTTAAGGTTCTCCCAGTCGCTTTTGAGATATAAGCGTAGCTTGCTTAAAGGCTGATGTGTAACTTCATCGACTAGCTCATCATCTATCTCGAGCTTTACAGCTGAACAATTATCTTCGTTACGGTATTTGCTTAGCTTCGTTACACTAATCGGCCTTGACCATAAAGTGAGTTCGATGACAGCGTCAACGACTTGCCCTACATTATTCTCCAACTTGCTGAAGCCAATTAAACGCTCAGTGATTTGAACTTGGGTTTCTTTTTTTCGAGTGTTCGAAAGGCCTTCTAGTTCTTCAAAGGAGCGAATAAACGGAACTATATTCCCCACTTTTTTAGTACTCGATTCGAGGTGTTTATTTCGCTTAACCTCAGTAAAGTGGCCTTGTTGAATTAACTCATCAACAGCTCTAAAAGCAATTGCCGAAATGGTCAATGCGGGATTAATACCAACTGCTTCTGGAATTATCGCCCCATCAAGCACCACAAGCCCTTTGTAGACCGCGCTGGAATTATGAGAGCTATTGGGTTTGAATGGTTGGCCTAGGTGATTAGTCGCACCATCTTTTTCCGATTCGCCCATGGGGCAGCCGCCTAGAGGGTGAACGGTTAGCGGTGCGCCGCGCTGAGCCTTCATCATGTTCATATGCTCGGGCTTTAGCAACTGCCATACTGGGTTGCTTAAAATTGCGCCTCCTAAGTTACTTTGGCGGCCATTGGATAACTCAGTTAAGCTGTCGATTTGATGCTCAAAAAGTTCATGCTCTTTGAGCATTGGCCAGTCAACCTGTATTGTGCCCTCGTGGTATCTATAGTCGTCAGATTTGAATGATAACTTTCCTTTAGCACCGTCATTACCCATGACCGCATATACAGAAGTATGCTTTAGTGCTTTCTTGCTTAGTGCCGCATGGTCGTCAAAATTTGAATCATGTTGATGCGCTGTTTTATCAGAACGCCAAAGAGTTTGAACTGAATTGACTGTTCCGTAAAGCTCACTAAAGAAATGGCTAGCAGGAGCGGGAACAGCCATTTCTTGAATTACAATGCGTTGCCCCGAGACTGACTCATCACGGAAGTCAATCATGCCAGTAATGGTAGGTCCGATGCCTCGTTTTGATGGTACGATATCATGGGTGGCAATGGCGTTAGCTACCTGATTCTGATCAAAGCCCACTACGAGCATGTCGCCGTTTGATGAAAATTTCTGACCAAGTCGCCCTGAAAATTTTAGCTTATCCGACTCAGAGCGTTTTAGTATTTCTGTTGAACCCAAGGCGCCAGCACCGAGCACTACGTTTGGGCAGCTTATACGTAACACTGGATCGGCTTGTCGACTTCGTAACTGCGCGTCTGTATAGACGACGTCAATTTCCCAGAGCTCTGATTCAGTTTGACTCAGTTTGAGTACCGATGCGCCAGTAAAGACTTCTACTCCATTTCTTACCGCTTCGACGATTAGGTTTTTATCAAGAGATATCTTTGAATTATTGTTGCAACCTGAGGCACAGTCGCCGCATAGATTACAAGCATTCAATGCCAGTCCAGCCGAAGTTTGCTGGCCTTCGATCATATTAACGGTGATATTGGTATTGCGAAACTTGTTAGTGCCTAAGGCAAGCTTTTTGAGAGACTCGTATTTCGAAGGCCCTGTGTTATCGCTAAAGCTCTCATGCCGCTCAATTGTATTATCAATCCGTTTACCGTCAGTCTCTAGGTTTACCGAACCCAGGGCGACTTCGGCTTTACCGTAGTAGGGTTCGAGGGACTTGCCATTGATCTGTGATGGCCAATGATTATTCTCAAAAACTTCATCGTTCGCTCTCTGCATGACTCCGGCATTAATAAGAGAACCTCCTCCTAAGCCATTGGAAAGAACGATATTTAGATCGTTGCCTAAGCGAATATCATAGAGGCCTTCTAGATTGCCCTTTGGTTTAGCGCCTGAATAGGGCGTTGTTCTGAACTCAGTTGGAGCCTCTTCGATCGAAGTAGGGAATGCCCCTGGCAGAAACTCTCGCCCACGCTCGAGCAGACAAATGGATAACCCAAGCTCGTGAGCTTTACTCAACTCGGCGGCAGCAATAGAGCCCCCATAGCCGCTACCAACAATAACGACATCGAATGGTTTTCCGTTTTTATTAAGACCGTTGCGCTCGAATAAAAGCTCAATACCGTTAGAGAGCCAAGCTTTAGATTGTAATGCTGAATACTGACGATCGTTGTTTTCTACCTTGGATCGTGCGACGTCAGTGTTTTGATTTTGAGACTCCAAAGAACCCCTTTTGCAACCCTGTTTACCCATAATCGGCCTTAAGCCTCAGTTTATTAATGTTTTGCCACTGCTTCTCCAACAGAGCGCGCAAGTTTTTCCATGGTTAGGGGTTTGTGCAACATTTCTATTCCAGCGTTGCTGGCATGTTTTAGTCGTTCTGGCGAGGTGTCGCCGGTTACCAGTAAGGCTGGTATATTCGGGTAGATGTTTCGCACCGCATCGATTGTTTTGATTCCATTATCGTCGGCTTTTAAACGAAAGTCGGCAAGCACGATATCGGGCTTTTTATTTTTTGCGGACTCGGCGGCAGCTTGGGTATCTTCAACCAAGTCAAATGAGCAGCCCAAGACTTCGAATACGAGTTCAAGTGCTCGGCGAATATCAGCTTCGTCATCGACACAAAGAATGTGCAAACCACTTAATATTTCCGCTTGCTCGACGTCCTGGCTTACCTCGGATTTAGCGTCTACTTTCGGAAGAGAAAAAGAAAAAGTAGAGCCTTTTCCGTATGTAGAGCTAAAACTTAGGTCAATATTAAGCGCAGTAGTCAAGCGTTTAACGATCGCAAGGCCTAAACCTAAACCGTTTGAGCGATCACGGTGATCGTTACCAATTTGGTAGAACTCTTCGAAGATGCGTTTTTGCTCATCTTCCTTAATGCCATGGCCAGTGTCTTGAATCTGAATCTGCCATTGCCCAGCGGTCTCACCTAGGCTGACCTCGATATGTCCTTCGTCGGTATATTTAACAGCGTTGGAGACCAAGTTGCTTAAGATGCGCTCAGTAAGTTGAGGGTCCACGCGGGTCGTCGCATTTTTCTGACTACTGGAGAAAACTAGACGCAAGCCTTTGCTATCGCAATCAGCTTGATATTCGGAGCAAACGCGTGAAACCAGCCAATGTAGATCAACAGATTCAACCTTTGGTTCCATCAGGCCGGCATCTAATCTTGAGATGTCCAGTAAACCACTCATCAGAGACTGCAAACTCTGACTTGCTGTATGTATGTCTTGTGCGATGGCCTTGCTCTTTTCATCCAGAGAGCGATTTGACAATACGCCAGCTAGCAAAGATAACGCATGAGTAGGCTGTCTCAAATCATGGCTGGCCGAGGCAAGAAAACGGGTCTTTGAGGTGCTTGCTTGGTCTGCTTCTTGGCGTGCTTGAACTGCCGCGTTGAGGGCGTGATCAAGTTCTTTGTTCTTTTTCTTAAGTACCTGATTCAATGATGCTTGCTGTTCACGAATTTCATACGATTCTTTGAACAGTCTGAAATGATTCGATGCGTTGGAGTACTGTATTGCGTAGTAAACTAAGTTTAGTGCGGTTACGCCGAACTGTATAAGCAGTGAACCTTCGCCGACCGGGGTTAGTGCCCATGCAAGGGTTAAACCTAAGGCAACGGGAGCAGAGTAGCCAAGGAAGAATGGTTTGTAACCAGAGTTTGTGCTAATTGAGCCATTGGTCAAGCCTAAAAACACGATGGTTTGAATCATGCGTTCGGCGAAATCAAAATAAGGAAAGAAAAAAAACGACGCGCCGTGTACTAAGCCGATCCCAAGGTTTATTAAGGTAGAGTAGCGCATTCGCTTTTGAAGCGGAATCGATTTATCCGTATCGAATTTCCGCTGAACAAACAAGCGTGCAGGCATGGTCAAGATCATGGCAATAAGCCAGATCGACCACACCAATGTGGGCACTGAATCGTAGGCGAAGTAGCTGATCAAAAGAGTGATGATCATCAACGATATAACCACACCTACCGCTGGTTGAGCCTTTGCAGAAAGTATTTCTTCCTCAAACGCGTCTAAGCGTTGAGTGCTATCGAGGCGTGATACGACTTCCTCGTCAGAGGTCGCATGTTTGACATCAGTGTTAGTCATTGCCGTTACATATCTCTCGTTATTGATATGTATTATTGAATCGGATTGCCAATCCCAAATTTGGCAGCGACCAATACGGCTTCAGTTCTGTTGTTCACACCCATGCACTCATAGGCTGATGAGAGGTGAGATTTGACTGTGCCTTCGGCGATGTCCAACTCTAATGCGATGACTTTATTCGTTTTACCAGACACCGCACCTCGCAGAACTTGCTCTTGTCTTTCAGTTAACGATCGAGTTTCAGGCATTTGGATTCGTCGACCGAGCGTGTCAAAAGCTTGTGGTGGAAGATACACTCCACCTGCCAAAACTAGATTTAACGCATGTTCTAGCAACTTTGGTTCTGACGACTTAGGTATGTACCCCGCAGCACCACCTTCAATCATAGAATGAATGATTGCGTGTGATTCTTCACTTGAAATAATGACAACAATAGAAGAAGGAAATGCTTCCTTGATTAGAGTTAAGCTTTGTTCTCCATATGAATTAGGTAGGTTGTAGTCAAGTAGAATCAAGTCGGGTGCGACCATATTGTCTTTGTTGCGTAGGACGTCTTCGCAACTCACCTCGGTGGTGATCACATTATTGTCGCTGATGCCGTCAAGCAGGAACTCGAGTCCAGCCGAGAAAATTCGGTGGTCGTCGATTATAAGAATATTCATGGGTGTATTTTTATCTTTCCTAAGGGGGGAGTCAATCAACTGTCGTTTAGGTCGCTATGAACTTTAGTTCAGTTGAAGCTGTTCAGTTGATGTCTTATTAGCCAGCGCCTCATTGAGAAAACGTTCTATTGGCTACTATTTTTTATATTAAGTGGTTCGGTAGTCACATTGTTAGCTGGGCCTCCGCTTCGGTGGTGATCGAGGATGCTCGCGATAACAATGAATACAATAAACATTGTCATTGCTTGCCACGCGAAGGCGGCCTCGCTCTCAACGTTAAGGTCAGCGAAATTGCTAATGGCTTGGATAACAAGTAATAGTGCTGCAAAGGCTGGGACAAGATACTTTCCTGCTTTGCTGGTAGGGTGCGTTTTCTTCAAATAAAAAGCAACCGAAAGCAAAAGGAGGCATGTTTCAGCGGCGAATGAGAGATAAACATTATTCCAAAGACTAAAACTCCATTTACTTGCATCGCTAGAGAAAATACGCCAAACGGCTAAATCTGGAGTATGAACCAATAGGTCTAGCCACCAATGCGAGCCAACAACAAGGCATACAAGAAGCGATATCGTACGGCTTAAGTTCAACAAAGATCGACATATGATAAGCGCAATAGTGCTCCAGAAGATTGCCGCCCAGATGCTGTGAGAGTAAGGCATGAAAGGCAACTCAAAGTGAGTCGACTGTGTCGCGTTGGGCAGCAAGGAAAGCTGTTCACCACCCAAAAGCACTAGCGGAAAGAAGACGAAGTCAAGAAATTGAGCTGCAATAAATAGTAAAGCCAATGACGCTCTGGGTTCGAGACCTTTTGCGACAAAGCTTGCGGCGTAGTGACCTACAAACATGTTCAACTCCGGATAAATGGTAATTACCTTTATTTATAATCATTTCTATTTATCAGGGAGTCAATGCCAATATTGTTTATCGGCGCTACGGGAGCTATTAGTCACAACAGAATATCCTTGATTTTTAAAAGTGGGAGTAAATCAAACTAAACTTTGGTTGAATTTACTAAACCAACTGCCAATTTTGGGGAAATGTGAAGTTTTGTAAACTGCTTTGCATGAGGTAGCCGATCGGTCCTTAGTATTGATCTGGGGATTTAAGCTAAGCATCTATCGAGCCTCATAGCGCACAAGGCTGATACCAACCCTTAGCTGAGTGCGTAAAGGATGGGTTTTATTTGAGTCCAGTATGCCGTTTCCTAGTCGGTAGGGCTTTAGGTAAAACTCGGTAACGCAATGGATCTGTGTTGCACAGGACGACTATTGAACTTCTTGAGTCGGAAGTTCGAGGGTAAGGACGAAGTTTGCTCACGGATGAGCTTTTTTACTTTTGCAAATCTCTATTTTTCTTTTAACTGAGACTTTTGGTCTCCATATTACCTCCTGAATACATAGTTTTCGAATTCGACTGAACTTTAGTTCACTTGGCTGAACTAATCGGGAATGTCACATGAGTGTCAATTTTCGTAAAATTTTTCACATCGAGATAGCGTGTTGAAAGTGAAGCGAGTCTGGGGGATAAGCTAGCTTAACAGCGACTAATCGATAGAATGGATGGTATGTTTGTTGGTTTATTGAGGTTACATGGAGTTCTTTAATAGCCAGCAAATAGGTCAATTCTTCATGTAAATGAGGAATCATGGACGAAAACAAACGATTGAGTCTCGTTTGTAATTCGACGAACCATGCTCACGGATGAGCGTTTTTAAATCAGGCGCGGCTTAATTTCACATGTGTTGTTTATTCAGATGTGTTATTTAAAAGTGGCTGAGAGATTTAGTTTTCAAGGTACACCAATATAAATACAAGCTTCGCGACCTTTGAGTCAGGCGCGAAACTAAGGATGCAGTTTCTCAAGGAAGAGATTTTTAATTAGCTAGTTTTATCTTCAGTATTTCATCTTGATATGGCGGTTTAACGCTACAATTCAGGCTATGGAAAAGATCAAAAAAGGCGGACTGCGGCGACGTCTATCTATCGGTGCAGCGGGCGCGAAGGGTGGCATCGGTTTATTGGCTTCTAAAGCCAGCGGCATGTTGTTGCCCAAAGATCAGCAAAAAGCTCATAACGATGCTGCAATGCAGCGTGAAGCAATGCGATTTGTTAAGGAGCTCGGCGAGCTTAAGGGCGCTTATGTGAAAATTGGCCAAATGTTAGCCTTATACGGTGAGCATTTGCTTCCAAAGCCGGTGACAAACGCGCTGCATACGCTTGAATCGCAGACTACCGCGCTTCATTGGACTGCAATCGAAGCACAGTTAGAGGCCGAATTGGGCGACGAACTCAACTCTTTTACCATCAACCAGAACAGTATGGCTGCTGCTTCTTTAGCACAGGTTCATCGAGCGAAATTTGAGTCAAGCGATGTGCCCGAGATATGTTTGAAAGTTCAATACCCGGGAATTGCCGATGCTATTGAAGATGACTTTAAAAATGTAATGCAAATGCTCAGTTTAGCGCGCTGGGTTAAGTCTGGCCGGCAGCTTGAGCAATTGGGTAAAGAGCTAAAATCGCAATTGATGCGCGAAGTTGATTATCGTTATGAGCTAGATGTTGCTGAGCGTTTACGCCAAAAGCTTAGAGGTGATTCACGATATTACATCCCTGAGTATTACCCTGACTACTGCACTAAATCTGTGTTAGCCATGGAGTTTATCGACGGCTTAGAAGTGACGCACCCGAAGGTTCAAGCCTTGAGCCAAGAACGCCGTAACGCCTTAGCGCGATCGATGTTAGAACTGTTCTTCAAAGAAGCCTTTGAATGGAAATTAATGCAAACCGACCCCAACTTTGGAAATTATCGTATTCAGATAGATAAGCAGGGAGAAAATGACACCTTAGTGCTTCTCGATTTTGGTGCCGTTCATGATTTAAACTGCGGTTTTAGTGACTCTTTAAAGAAAACCATATTAGCCGCGCATCATGGCGATACCGAAACCACTATCGAAGGTGCCACCGAGCTTCGTTGTTTGCGGGATACAGATACTGAGCGCGTAAAGAAATCATTTGCTGAGTTTTGTTGTTTTATTTTGGAACCATTCTCGACCAACATTTCGAGCTTGCCAGAATTTGCCCGCACCCAGGACATGCTCTACGACTGGGGTAGCTCGAGATTGTTGAAGCGGGCAGGCAAACTGGGTGCTGAAGGCATGTTGGTTAAAGGCTTTGTGGTGCCGCCAGCAGAGTTTATGTTGATGGTGCGAAAGTTAACGGGTGTCTTTACCTTTGTCTCAAGCTTAGGCGCCAAGCTTGATAGCGCCGATATGTTAGAAAAATACGCTTAAGACCAGTGTTTAAAGCCGCGCACAAAACATCGTTGGTTCAGAGTCTAAATTGAGTACAGATTTGGCGATGCAGCGAGCTAGCGCTATGATGAGAGTGAACGCTCATAATGAATCACTAAACTCTGCTTAAATATAAGGTCGCATTTATGCCAAAAACGTTTGTCGACGTATCAAATCTGTCTAAGCATTACGGCAGTAATCAAGTGTTATTCGATATAAACCTCACTATAGAAGAAGGTGAGATTGTTGGCTTGATTGGCCCTAACGGTGCCGGCAAATCAACTTTGTTAAAAGCCATCATGGGCTTAATAAAATACTCGGGCAAAATGTCGATCTTTGATAAAGATCCGTTTCGAAATCGAACCGAACTTCTTAAAAGCATGAGCTACATTGCCGATGTTGCCTCATTACCGGGCTGGATGAAAGTTAAGGATCTGCTTGAGTTTGTTGCCAATACACATCCTAAATTCGATCAAGCTAAGGCCAAGGAGCTATTGAGTGGCACACCGATTATGCTCAATAGTCGAATCGAGACATTATCCAAGGGCATGAAAACCCGTTTGCACTTAGTCGTAATTCTTTCGATCAATACCGACTTTCTAGTGTTAGATGAACCTACCCTCGGGCTTGATGTTTTAGTACGACGCGATTTTCAAGATCGTTTAGTTGAAGACTATTACACGCAAAATCGATCGATTCTGATCACCACGCATCAGGTCGACGAGATCGAAAGCATTCTGACTCGCGTATTGTTCATTACTGAAGGGCGAATCACGCTTGATATCAAGACTGATGAGCTCAAGCAACGCTATGTAAAGCTCGTAACCGATCAAACCGTGGCGTTTTCAGACCCCGCTATGAAGCCCATTTATCAACGCAGCTTACCGCAACATTCCGAGATTATCTTTCAAGATGTTGATGCTCGTAAGCTCGCCGACTATGGCCAAGTTGTTACGCCCAGCCTCGAAGATTTGTTCGTTGCTATCAACAGCCAATAATAGAGGAAAGTAAAAATGAATATAATGTTAGCTCTATTAAAGCGTGAAATTCTTGAGCATCGTAATATATGGTTTGTGCCAGTAATTCTGGTTGGCATTGCTATTTTGGTGCGCTTCTCAATGTCGTTCGGCAATCTAAGTATTGACTTTGATTTGCCTTCGCAATTGAAGTTAGATGATCAAATAGATAGTGTTGTTAGTGGAGTTGTCGCACGCGCTCTTAATTGGATGAACTTCAATATTGCTCGCGTGATTATGATCGTCGCATGTTTTTATACCTTGTCGTGTTTGTACAACGAGCGCCAAGATCAAAGCGTATTATTTTGGCGCTCACTGCCAGTTTCTGATGCTACGACCATTGCTTCAAAATTAGCAATTGCTTTAGTCATTGCGCCAATCATGGTGGTGCTTACCCAAACTGTTGTTGCCTTTGTGTTCTTTGGACTCGGAGCTTTTGAATATCTATCAGTATTTTTCGATAGCTCATTGTCAGTGTTAATGAAGATGATAGTTTGGTCGCTTATCCCGACCGTCGCTTGGTGCTTATTTTGCTCAGAGGTTGCCAACAAAAATCCGTTTCTATTGGCGTTTGTGGCACCAGTTTTATTTTGGATTGTTGATTCAATGTTCTTAGACGGCACTATTGGCAATATCGTGCAGGTAAATCGTTGGATCAACTTTAATGACTACAGCGCCACTCCATTGCTCTCTGGTTTAATTATGGCAGTGGTTTTTGTTGCCTTAGCCACCGTGAAACGCAGCCAGCGAATTTAACCTTATGAAATGTGTCGTTTTCTTACCTGGAATAATGGGCTCGGAATTACGCCACTCAGTGACCGGTGATCGTGTTTGGCCACCGTCGCTCCTTTCTTTGGTTCGTAAAAATGTCGACGTAGAAACCTTACTTGATGAGCATTTAGAAGCAACACGTCCGATCACTTCGGTAACTCCGTTTTACTCGGTCTACCGTAGCATTCTAAGAGATATTGAAAGCTGTGGTTACACTGTCGACGGTTCAGAACGGCGATTTATTCCGTTTGCCTACGACTGGCGCAAGAGTAATGATCTTTCGGCGCAAGCTCTATCAGATCATTTAAACGAGCAAGAAAGCTTCGATGAAATTGTGTTGATAGGTCACTCAATGGGCGGCTTGGTATTACGTTACATGCTTGAAAGTGGCAACTTCAATGAGCAGCCATGGTTTACTAAGGTCACCCAATTAATCACGCTCGGCACCCCTCACTTAGGCGCGTCGGCTGCCTTGAAACAGATTGTTGGCAAGGCCTCCAATCTAGGTTTGTCGGCTGATAGCGTGAAACGTTTAGTCTCTGACTCACGTTATCCATCTGCTTACCAATTAGTACCTCAAAGTGGCTCGGCGATGACTTTGCGTTCAGCCGGTCGCGAACGCCTGCCAGTCGCCATAGACCCCTTTGATGATTCTATTGTGCAGCGCTTTGACTTAGAGCCTAGAAATATTGAGTCAGCGCGCGCCTTTTGGTCGTCGATTAATTTGCTTAACAAGCCCGAGCAAGTGCGTTACTTTTCTTTTGTTGGTTCAGCGCACAAAACCATCAATCGCCTTGAATGGACCGGCAGTGATTTAATCGAGCGTGAAGCAAGCGATGCAGGCGACGGAACTGTGCCTATTGCAAGTTCGCTCAATAGCTTTGTTGCGCATTCGTTCTCGCAAAAAAAACACGCGACGATATTTGCCGACCGCAATTTACGCAAAGAGTTATTTAAAATGCTCGGTGCGCCGGCTGAAGTATTTCCTCACTCCTTAGCTGATGGAGTTTCAGCACAATTGGTCGACCCAGCGATGATGGGTTTTAGTACCGATCGCGAGGACTATCAAAGCATCGATGAAATGGAGATTGTGGTCTCGTTTACGCAAGCGCAAACAAACCCGAGGTGTCGATTTCAGATTGCTAAGATTGACCCAGAATCTGAAGATGGCGATGTGCTAGAAATGATCGGTGAGCCAATCGATGCACGTTTTGATGGCGCAGAGTTGCAGAACTTTAAATTCAGCATGGCTTTAGACCTCTCGCCGGGAGTGTACGAGCTGCAGTGTGCAAACCAAGTTGATGATCCAGAGCGCAGCTTCTTTGTTGTTAGCGAGTAATGGTATATGGCTAAGAAATCAGTTTCAGGCGAAGCCTTAGCAAGCGAGCTACGTGATGCATTAATTACATGGGCAGTTCAATACGCAATACTTGCTAACGACGCCATGCGTGAAGCATTAGGTGTAAACGGTGATGCGAGTCTTATTCCGTTTGACGCTAGCCTCGCTGACTATTTTAGAACCCGTAATATCGTTAAAGTAAGCCTGTCACGAAAAGGCTCAGTTCATACTGTGAGTATCGCTACTCGGCTTCCGATTGCTAGAGTAAAACGTGAGCGCTTAAGCTCCGAGTTTGCCAAGCTTTATGCTTCTAAGAACATCTTGTTGGAGCTTAATGTTGAGAAGCCCTTTAGAGTAGATCAGAACATTCAAAACACCTTTAGACCAGTCTATTTTCACAAGCAAAGGATCACTTGCGGCTCGTCTATTGGACTGGGGAACCAACGTAACGCGGGCACTCTTACCGCGCTGGCTAAAGATAAGGCAGGCCAACTTCTCGGTATTTCTTGTAATCATGTAACCGGCGGCTGTAATACGGCCAGTGTTGGAACGCCGATCGTGTCTCCTGGTATACAAGACGTAAGCCCCGAGAATTTTGAGATTACCGGAATCGGCTTACATGATTCAACTGGGCCGATGAGTCAGGGCTTGCCTCAGGTATTCGATATCAGTGAAAACTGTGACATCGCTTTTTTTGAGCTCAGCGAACAAGCTCCAGTCTGCTCACAGCAAGGTGAGGGCGAAGGCAGTTACGATACTTCAACGCAATTCGCCAAGATAGCGCTCGACCTTAAGGTCAAAAAGTGGGGCCGATCGACGGGTTTAACTCATGGAGAGATCACCAAGTTGGTAAGCGAGCCCGAATCGATTGATTATAACGTCACCAGTTACTATGGACCGAGCAGCTCGCAGACCTTTCGAGGTACGGTCTACTACCCAGAAATTTATGAAATTGAATCGCTGGGCGTAAGTCCTTTTTCAGCCGGAGGTGATTCTGGTTCATTAGTGGTAAGCAATGTTGATGGCGCCGAAAAAATTGTAGGTATTCTCATCGGCGGCAACAACACTAAAAGCTACGTGTTGCCGATCAGGGATATTTTGCATAAGCGAGGGATTAGCTTACTAGCCGACTACGAAGTTTAATTTAGTTAGCTTTATGCATTTAATAGAGTGTTAGCTAATAATTCTTTTATATAAGCAAAACGGCAATAGTTTGATTATGGCCGCGATCAAACGCCAGCGCTTGGTGATATAGACAATGCGTTTCTTTTTTCTAATCGCTGCATAAATTTGTTTAGCGGCTTTTTCAGGGGACGCAACCCAGAAGAGGCCTTCTCCTTGTGCCATCGGCGTATCGACAAAGCCTGGTCGAACGTCAGTAACCGTAATCGCTCCACTTCGACATTCTTTTCGGCAGGCGAGCCCTTCGAGATAGGACGACACATATGCTTTTGAGGCGTTATAGCTCATAAAAGGCCCGCCTCTAACGGCTGCCACTGAGGATATCCCAATAATGTGTCCTGCACCTCGTTCCTGAAAGTACTTATAAGCAAGATTTGCAATG
>CAKZRZ010000304.1 GCA_937918955.1 uncultured Arenicella sp. | reverse complement strand
TTGAAGACTACGCTTTTGATCGTGATTTAACGCAAATGACAATCGACGTGTGCCCGCTTGAAGAGTGGCAGGGTATGACTTTTCAGCAAGCCTTTGATCGAGTCTTGCAAGCTCGTCGAGGCACCGTTTCGCCTCAGTTAAGCGACGCTGAGGCTGAACTGATTGATAAAGATTTCTTTTGGGTGTCAGACGAGGCTGACTTTGTCATCCAAACGCTTCGTAGTTTCGATACGCAAATATCATGGTTCACCATTACGGCTAATCGCGATATTAAAACTGTTCGCGAATTGTTAATGGACCCCAAACTTTTACCAGGCTTCAACGACAGCGGAGCGCATCTGACTAATATGGCTTTCTACGACGTTAACTTGCGCAGCTTAAAATTGGCTTCTGAAGGCGGCGAGCAAGACACCAATTATATGGTTAAGCGTTTAACCAAAGATGCGGCTGACGTGTTTGGTGTTGAGCGCGGAACTATCTATGAAGGCGATGTTGCTGATCTTATTTTGGTCGACCCAAAGCAGCTAGCGAACTATGATGGCGAGAGCAACGTAGAGCGAATTTTCCGTGAAGAGTTCCAGCATCCGCAATTAGTTAACCGCTCAAATGGGATTGTGCCTTTGGTGCTAATTAACGGTGAGTCCGCTTGGGCGAATGACGAATTTTCATCTGAACTCGGTAAAAAGCGCATGGGCAGTTTATTAAAGCCAAGGTCGAAAGTTGCCTAAGCTTTAGGCAGAGAATGGTATTACTTGATCCACTTGAGTTAGCGTCGATGACTTAAGTGATTTTCTTTAAAGGATTTTCAACAAGGGATAGTTGAAGGGTGAAAAAGATTGCGGAGGCCGTAACCGTGCCTCCGCAACTTCTGCTCTAACAATTGCAGTTAGAACTGTCTTGCTTAGAACTTACCAGTAAGAGTCAGCAGTGCGTTAATTGGCGCGCCAACCGTTGCTTGATGCGTTGAGTGAGAGTTAGGGAAGTACAACTCATCGGTCAAGTTTTCTACTTTCAATTGCACTGACAAGCTATCAGAAACATTGTAGTAAGCTGAAGCATCAACACGAGTATAGCTTGGCAATACAGGGCGTACGCTATTACCGTTAAAAGTAGTCACGAAACCATTAGTGATAAAGCTCTCGTCTTGATAGGTAGCGCCTATACCAAATCCAAAATTCTCATTAAGGTCAAACTTGTTCCATATAGAGAAAGTATTCTCAGGAATTTCGCGTGGGGCTGTACCGTTGGCTTGCTCACCATCAAGGTTACTGTAGTTAGCGGTGACAAACCATGTGTCAGTAATTTGACCGTTCACTTGAAACTCAAAACCGGATACTTCAGATTGGATCACATCGAGGGTTGATGGGTCGTTATCTGAAACTTGTGGTGAAGTTTGTTCGTTCTCGAACACCGCCGCGGTTAAGCTAAAGTTCTCGTTGATGTCCCACTTAACACCAAATTCCGTGTTTTCAAACACGTTTGGATCAAGCACATTGTTGTTGCCATTAATGTTAGCAAACTGCTCACCACTACGAGGTAGGAAAGATTCGCTGTAGCTAGCATAGATAGAAACGTTTTCTTGCGGTTTATAGATTAAGCCAGCACGAGGTGATACTTCTTCATCGACGCGGCTACGTTGTTCACCGTTTTCAACATTGAATACGTCAATGTCAAAGCGGTCGAAACGGGCGCCAAGTAAAACGTCAAAGTTGTCTGAAAGGGCGATTTGGTCTTGGAAGAAAACAGATGTTACGGCAATTTCAACTTCCGTGAAATCATTCAAATCTGAGAAGCTAACACTGGTCGCTTGGCCGCTCGAGTTTACGCCGGCGCCGCCGCTAAGGCTAATTGGGCGAGTTGTGTTGAAAAACTCAACATCGTCTTCGGTGGTGTCGAAGAAGGTGTTTAAACGGAATTGGTCGCTTGACGTGTCAACGTATTCACCGCCAAAGATTAAGGTATGCTCAACGTTACCAGTGTTGAATTCAGAGACTAAGTTTGATGACAGAATTAGGTTTTGACGATCAGTTTCATCAATGTATCCGTCTAAGCCAACAACGTTTGTGTCTACGTTAAAGTTGACCGCAAAGAAGTTTTGATAAACCTTATCGTAGTCAGCGTAGAACGCACTGAAATTACCTTTCAACGTGTCTGAGAAGTTGTGTTGCAGCGCGGCACGAAAAATATTTGCTTGAAGCGTTGTCTCTGATAGTTCAGGGTCAGTAAAAATAATGTCTTCTAAACGCTCTACCGGGCGACCGTCAGCACCGGTTGGTACACCACGATCTATAAAACGCTCATGATCAGCATACTCGTAAGACACATCGAGAGTAGTATCGGCTGAAAGTTCGAAACGAGCAGTGGCATTAAAACCAGCGCGGTCGCCATCAAAGAAATCACGATGATTTTCTAGGCTGTCGTAGTGAGCATTGATGCGCACTGCAGAGGTGTCGCCAGTTACAAAGTTGCTGTCTATTTCGGCGCTAAAGCCACCGAATGAATCAACTTTGGCTACGTAGCCATTAGAGTTCTCAGAAATATTTGCTTTTTTGCTAACACGGTTAATTATGCCGCCTGTGCCGCCACGACCAAATAATAGTGCGTTAGGGCCACGCAAAATTTCTACTTGCTCAACGTTATAAAGGCTGCGGTAGTATTGAACGTCATCACGATTACCGTCTAGGTAGAAGTCTGCGGTAGAGCGTACCCCACGGAATACAACCGCATCACGATGCCCTTCACCTTGAGAGCTGTTAACGCCTGGTGTGTAATCAATTATATCGCGTACGCTACGGATGCCGCGCGCGGTGATATCGTCAGCCGTGAAAATAGATAGGCTTTGAGGAACGTCAATAATTGGTGTGGGTGTTTTGACTGAATTGACTTCGTTGCTCGAGAGATATTTCCCTTCTACAACAACTTCGTCAATGTCTTTGTTTTGTGCAGCTGCAGCGTTAGCAAGAACTAATGCGGTGGTAAACAGAGCTACTTGGGTCTTCTTCATTTTTCTCTCTCTCTCGTTACACTGATGGTAACGGTTAAAATAAATATTCTTTGCGTCGAGCGTGGCTGATTTTTTCGGCCACAGGTCTATCGATTGTTTGGCGAACACTCATTGTTATATGAATGGAGTATCTGCCTCAAAGCTGTGTGCGACCTCAGCGTGGCGTAATATAGCGATATTTTATTCTAAATGCTAATCATTAGCATTCGTATTTACCCTAAAAGCATGAGTTTTGTTTATATTCGTAATGAATTTTCTGAATAATTGGCGCATTCATCGAAGCTTTCGATAAATAATCAACTTTTTCCTTAATAAGTTAGCAGTTGAAAGACTCTGACTAGCTAATGCTTGCTGGTAAGATACGCTCCATGAGTGCCTTCTTTATCGCCATTAACCGTGACCTCCAGCCATTCGACAAAGCGCTGGCTGAGTCGATGATGTCTCAGCTTGATCGCTTTGGAGATAACACTCGTGAATTGATCTTAGGTGACTACTTCGCTATTGGCTTTCAGGGCACTTGGCGTGTGCCTGAAGAGCAGGGCGAAACACAGCCTTTAAAACATGGTGAACTCTGGTTTGGCTTTTATGGGCGAATTGATAACCGATCCGAGCTGATTTCCACCTTAAGAGAGTTGGGCTTATCTATAGAAGAAGGTGCTAGCGATGCAAAGCTTGCAATGGAGTATCTCGCCAACAATGGGGTTGATCGGCTTACCGACATTGTTGGTCCGTTTTCCTTGTTTCAATTCAACCAACTAAGCGGCGAGCTGCTGCTGGCCAGAGATGGAATGGGAGCCCGTCATTTGGTTTATCACATCAACCAAGATTGCATTCTTGCGAGCAGTTATGAAATGGCGCTACTTGAGCATCCGTCGCTTGGCTATCGATTTAGAGATGATGCGATTGGACTGTATTTGACCAGCCATATTCAAACTCGGCCTGCAAGTATCATTGAAGATATTGAACTTATTTACCCTGGACATGCACTAAGTGTGAACAGTTTTAAACGAGATATAGTTCAAGCTTGCCCGATGCAAAATATCGCTTACACGCGTTTTTACAAACCAGACCCAGCAAAGCGTGTGCGCTATGCGACTGATAAAGAGTATGCGAGCGAATTTAAACGCTTACTTGATCAGGCGGTGAGAAGGCGAATGCGTGGTATTGGCAACATTGGAAGCCAGCTTAGTGGTGGTTTAGATTCGGTGCCGATAACTATATTGGCGGCGCAAAAAATAGCTGAGCCTGCCAACGACGATCTTGCCAAAGACAATCCTGCCAACAACAATGGCGTAAAACACCATCGCACACTCAGTGCCTATTCATGGGTATTCGATCACTATGCTGAGGCTGATGAGCGAGCTATTTCTGGCCCTATTTGTGAAGCTTATGGGCTTGAGCAGATTAAAATTAATTGTGACCACATTTGGCCTGACCATAGCCCACAAACAAAGCTTGACCCGCTCGGGCCGATTTATAACCCGTTTATGAGCTTTAATCATGAGCTTTTTAAGCAAGCACAATCAAACCATGTTTCGACCATGCTTAACGGCATACACGGTGATCTTTTATATGGATACACTCAAGGCATTCTTTATGAGTTAGTAGCTCGAGGCCGAATTCGAGATGCGTTTTCAGAGGCTAAGCGCTTACGAAAATCAGTAGCAAGTTGGCGCGCTTTTTTGAGCCTCTATTTGCTCAAGCCGGTGCGTATAGTTAATTGGTTTTTATCTGCTAAGCGCAAGTCTACTGTTGACTCGCTAGAACGCGTATTGCAGCCCAGCGTGATGAGTAAAATTAGTCGAGCTCAGCACTACTTGCACAAGGAAAGTTCTAGCGCGCTTCGCCCTAATCAATGGTGCATTGTTTTGGGAGATTTTGTTGGCAGAGACCTCGCAATAGGGCGATATATTGAGAGCGAATATAGTATAGAGCGACGCTATCCATTTCGTGACCGCGATTTATGTGAATTTATGTTGGCGATACCAAGCGACCAACTTGCTTTTGGTGGAGAGCTGCGGCCGATTGTAAAACGAGCCTTTGCGGAAGAATTTCCAAGAAATCTACGCGAAAGAGTTGGTAAAACATCGTTCGCTAAGGTGATGCGCGAAGGCATGAGGAATGATCAAAATAATAAGCGCTGGGGCGAATCTCAAGCCCAAGAATGGTCGCGCTATGTAAAACAGTGTTACTTTAACGGAAAAGTCGAGCAAAATAGCTACTTTGATGTTGTGAAGTGGCGCTGTGGTTATTATGATTACTGGAAGTCAGTGTGTTACGATCCGCTGGTAAAAAACTAGGGTTAGGCAATGAATAAAAGTTTAAATAAAAAGCCGTTAGGGCATGAGTCGCCACGTGAGTGCGATGACGAGGGCTTAGTAATGCCTAAGGCTTATGAAACGCCACGTTTGATGTGTTACGGAGATGTCCGTGATGTGACTCTTGGTGGTACTTTAGGTGAAGGTGAAAGTGGTGCTGGATTTGAGTTTACAGCTCCGATAATGCCATAGCTTAAAGCTAATAATAAAAAGTAAAAATTTTAAAAGCCCGTAGGTCTCAAATCTACGGGCTTTTTTGTTTATACCTTTAAGCTTAGGCTGGTAGTTTTGATGGCGTTTCTTAACGCTAAGAAATCGTAAATGAGGGCAGCTTCTTCTCAATCATTTGTTTCTTAAGCACCACGTAATTTGGAACTCCATTGCTGTAGCTCGGGTAGTCTTCACCTTGAATAAGCGGGCTTAGATATTCACGACATTTTTCGGTAATGAAAAAGCCATCTTCGCTGATAAACTCATTTGGCATTTTTACCTCTACGTTGGCTACGTCGGCAAGCGGCGCGTGACCAATCTCCCACGTGTAAGGTAAGTTATTGGTCCGAACGATAGTCGGCATTACGGCGTTGGTTCCAGCAACAGCCAGTTCTACAGCAGCTTGTCCGAGTGCATAGGCTTGCTCAACATCGGTTTTAGAGCCAATGTGGCGCGCGGCCCTTTGTAAGTAATCGCAAACCGCCCAATGGCATTTTAGTCCAAGCGCATCTTTGATCATGCCAGTAACCACCGGAGCGACACCTCCTAGTTGCGCATGCCCGAATGCATCTCGAACACCGGAGTCGGCGAGAAAAGTGCCATCCGCCGTATGCGCGCCTTCAGATACCACGATGCTGCACTGGCCTTTGGCTTTTACTGTGGCGTCTACTTTAGCCAGAAAGGCTTCTTGATCGAAATCCACTTCTGGGAACAAAATAATATCGGGGCCTAATCCGCGCTCATCAGACGCAAGGCCTGAAGCTGCCGCAATCCAACCGGCATGACGGCCCATTACTTCCATGACAAATACCTTGGTCGATGATGAGCTCATTGACGCAACGTCCATCGACGCCTCTAAAATTGATACGGCAACGTATTTTGCGACCGAACCAAAGCCAGGTGAACAATCGGTAAACGGTAGATCATTATCAATTGTTTTTGGAACGCCTACGCAGGTAATCGGGTAACCCATCGACTCAGATAATTGCGAAACTTTATAGGAGGTATCTTGTGAGTCGCCACCGCCATTGTAGAAAAAATACCGAATGTCATGGGCCTTGAAAACGTCGATTAGACGCTCGTACTCAGCTCGATGTTCATCAATCGATTTGAGCTTGTAACGGCATGAGCCAAAAGCGCCAGACGGCGTGTATTTTAGCGCTTCTATATCGGCCGCACTTTCTAAGCTGGTATCAATTAGGTTTTCGCTAAGCGCACCTAGAATGCCATCTTGACCAGCATATACTTTATTGATTTTATCAGGGTGTTTAGCGGCAGCTTGAAGAACTCCGGCGGCAGATGCGTTAATCACCGGTGTAACTCCACCTGACTGGGCGTAAAAGGCGTTATAGGCGGGCATAAAAGTTTTTCTCCAAACTTAAACGGTTCGATGAATACGATATTGTCGACGTACTCTCATTTTAGCTGTGCCTCGTAGCGGCATGCTCTCTCGAGATTAAGTATAACGCAAGTGCTTTTACTCACCATAATTTTCGCCGCATTAGGGTTATAATTAGCCATCGAGTACAAGCAACTCAGAACAAATAACTCTAAATCACCATAGACTATGAATCAAATTACCGTAATCGGCCTTGATGGCCAGCAAAAGCAAATAGAATTCGACGTTGGAGACAATCTGATGGAGGTTTTACGCGATGCGGGCTACGACGAAATTATGGCCTTATGCGGTGGCTGTTGCTCTTGCGCTACCTGTCACGTAAAAATTGAAGATCAAGCTAGTTTTTTATTACCGCCAGTTGAGGAAGACGAAGAGGTATTAGTTTCAATGGCGGACGACTATGACGAGTCAAGCTCACGCCTCTCATGTCAAATTCCAATGACGGGCGATCAAAGCGGCATGACCGTTCAAATAGTAGAAGCCGACTAGTTAAATGGATCCCTTAACTCAAGGTGTCGTTGGTACCGCCGCGTCGCAATTAGTTTCAAAACGAACCGAGAAAGTCGCTGCAGGCGTGATCGGGTTTGCCTCAGGCATGGCGGCCGACCTTGATGTGGTAATAAAATCATCGACTGACCCTCTATTGTTTTTAGAGTTTCATCGTCATTTTACTCACGCTCTAGTGTTTATCCCCATCGGCGCGTTGATTTGTACCTTGGCGTTTCGAGCCGTATTTCGAAAATGGTTTAATCGCAATCAAGTCAGTTTTGCAAGAACCTACCTCTATAGCTTTGCTGGCTATGCTACGCATGCGTTGTTAGATGCCTGCACTACGTATGGTACACAGCTTCTATGGCCATTCAGCGACATGCGCGTGGCGTGGAACAATGTATCGGTGATTGACCCTCTATTCACTGTACCGCTAATGCTTATAACTGCGTTCGCGGTTTTTAAACGATCGCAAGTTACAGCGGTCATTGGCGCGAGCTATGCATTCGCGTATTTGGGCTTGGGCGTATTGCAGAATCATCGTGCAACGGACGTTGCCGAGCAGCTAGCTCAAAGCCGAGGGCACACGCCAATAAACTTAGGCTTAAAACCAAGCTTTGCGAACATCATCGTTTGGAAGAGTGTGTACGAGTATCAAGGCCGCTACTACGTTGACGCAATTAGAATGTTTGGCTCTGCTAAAGTATATGAGGGTACCTCGGTTGAAAAACTCAATCGAGAGCAACACTTTGCTTGGTTAGAGGCCGATGATCAGCAGGCTGAAGACATTGAACGCTTCCGATGGTTCTCAAATCAACATCTCGCGCTCGACCCTACAAATGCTCAACGCATTATTGATGTGCGTTATTCGCTGATACCCAATCAAGTGACTGGTATGTGGGGTATCACGCTCGATAAATCCAAGTCATCCGACAGCCATGTTCAATGGACTACTAACCGTCCCGCCGGGCGAGAAGCGGCTAAAAGAGGCGCGGAGTTATGGTCGATGATTTTGGGTAAAGATATCTGATTTTGACAAATTTCGAGTCGAGCTAAACAAATTGGTTCTTTATAGATCTCAGAGTTCAAAGTGATATTTGGTTTAAGGAAGCACTATAGCTAGTTAAGCTACTTTCTCGTTACGCCGGCAGTTTTGTTGCCTCGATCGCCAACGGAAGGCGATCGTTCAAAATGGATAATTGGTCATATTATCTGTCTGATTGGACATTAATAAGGCGTAGATTTTGGTGTTAAATAGCGTTTTCGAGCGTTGCACATAGATTCATAGATCTCACTCATTCGCTCTTAGCCGCTTTGGCTGAAAATAAAGTGTTTAACAGTTAGAAGCAGCGGAATTGCTTACCGTTTTATTTAAGCTCGAGGTTTTTGTGTTCAAAAATTGCATCTTAGTCGCTATCGTTTTTCTCGGTCAGCTATTGCTGAGTCGAGGTGATCTGTACGCTGCTCAATCGAAGTATAGTAATTATGTTGGCGGTAACGCTTCTCAAAAAAACTCAGAGCAATTTTTAAATCTCGTTGACGAAAGTTTTTATTCTTACGAAGGTGAAGAGAAGAAACTTGATGTCAAAAAGGTCCGTAGCTTGCAACACAAGCTTAGGGTAAAGCATAAACAGCTTTTAGATTCTTTTAAGCAATCGATTAAAGTTGAGTTCATTAATAGACATCAATTTTCTGATAAAAAGTCGGACAGGAGAGCTGCAAGCCGAACCGGTAAGGCTGCACGCACAAACCTTCCTTTCATTGTCTTAGATGAGCGGTTTGAATACTTGATCGAAAATCACAGTAAATTGCGCCCAGATCAAATAGAGAATGAGATTTCAACCTTGATGATCTACTACCATGCTGTTGAAAGCTATGAGGATGAAAACCTCTATCAAGTAGCTTTGGAGACGGTGAAGAGTTTATTACCCCCTTGGTACGATATTCCTAAGCAGAACGCGCCAGAAGAAGAGGCTCTCAATCTATTAGAAAATGGGCAGTTTTTGACCTCTGAAAAATTGGTAGAAAAGCACAAACAACAAGTGGATTTTTCCCTCTTAAATCCGCCGAGTAGTGCGTTTTGGACGGATAACGATATTGAAGCTTTTGATCCAAATTCAGAAGAATTTTTTGGAGAGCGTTTTTTTCCTGAAGCGGATGCCCTTATGGTTTATGACCGAATGGGAACAGGGCAAATTAAAATCAAGGCTGACTTTTACCCTGCTGGAACTAAAGATATTTGCTCTACAAAGTTAGATAATGGAAATGTCACACTTCGTCTGGGCCAAGAAACTCAAAACCAACTCATTTCAACGCAACTGGCTAGGTCTGTCGGCTATCCTTCAATTCCGCATGTTTACCGGCCACAGGTTAAGCTATTTCTTTGTGATACTCCGTTTGAAGCATTTTTGGCCCAATGGAAAGTTGCCCATAACTCAAATCAGGGAAACTTTCTAAGCCATGGGCAATATATTGAGGCTGAGAACGCTGTTCTGCTAAAAGGTGTTGCATTAGAGTCTTACCCAGGTGATGACAAAGATCGCTACCGAAAAGTCGGTCCTTTTAATATTGAGTCTATGAACTTGGGGCAACGTCGTGAATGGCGAGCATGGCTTGCAATGAACGCATTGATTGGCTTGCTAGATGTTCGAGAATTAAATTTTAGAATGGACATGTACAAGCCAAAAGGACCTGAGCAAGCTTGGCAGCCTCTCTTGTACTTTAATGACTTGGGAAGGTCTTTGGGCTACAACTTAATTCGAACCCATGGAAACGCATCTGACTTTACCGGCAAGCTAGCCAAAGATAAGGATTCGTACGTTCGAGTCTATTGGGATCATTATAGAATTGAACACGATCATTTTGAGAGCACAACCGCCGCTGATATCAAGTGGATGCTTAGAAGGCTTGCGCGGCTATCCGACCAGCAAATTAACGACATTGTAGATAATTCTGGTCATATACCCGCCGTCGCCGATCTCTATAAGACAAATCTAAAGCTAAGAATTCAAAGCATGATCAATGCTTTCGATTTATCAGACGAAGTTCAAACTGATCATAAAATTCTGACTTACGAACAACTATCGAATCAGTATCCAGGTCACATATCAAAAAAGGGTAAATTGCTCGCTGCCTTAGAAACAGAATCACAAACCACTAGACCTCTTGGATATACCCCAAGTATCAATGAGATTTTATCGTTAGGGTTTGCAAGCTTGGTTCATGCGCCTCTTCTTGATGTGAGACAAATCGCAAACTTAGACGATTTTTCCAAAGCGACGAACTACAGTTTTTCCGGTGATACCTTTGAGCTCGGCCTAGGAATTAGAGTTAGGTCTCAGAGGAGGCTGTCACTCAATGAGGAAAAAACCGAGTTTGAAAAAAGGTATTTGGTTGAAGATACGGCCCTCATTTCTATTCCGCTGGGGTTGCTTGATCGAGAGGTCACGTCATCGAGAAGTTTCTTTGGAGGCCGCTTACCGTTGGGGGTGAGCTATGTTTACGAATACAAGTACTATCACAGTCATGATACCGTCGCCGAGGCGGCAAAGAGCCGATTCTTTAAGAGACTGATGCCTTGGAAGCTGCAAAGTTTAAAGGATAATTTTGCAGCGGGTGAAGCCATCTATAGTCAAACGTCTCTTCAATGGACGGCAGGCAGCTTTCAACTTGAAACTGCGAGCGATGATGTTCGTTTTGAGCTAACCCCGCTAGGTTTTTCTCAAACCCTCAAGGAAAACGAATTTTACGCTTATAAACAGTCGCCAGATCTAGTGGAAATTGCAAAGACAAACCGCACATCTAAAGAATGGAGAACCGGAGTTGACTTAACCGTTTTATGGTCTATTGCCGCGTTGTATTCGAATTCAAATGAAAGCAAAAATTATTCTTACTTTAGATTTAATCTATCGGATGGACCAAATAGAGATAAAAACGCAAAAGCCTTAGAGGCTATTTTGCAAAAAAGTGACTTTAGTTTGGCTAGAGAATCCTCAGCAACTTACAATTTGCTTCGCAAAGCAAATGCCCGAAATACTGAGCTTTGCCTTCTCGCTTGGTGCCGAAACTATGTTAAGCAAGATGGTACCTTCGAAATCAAAGAGTTCGAAAATGCATGGCAAAAAGAGAGTGATGACCAAGGCACAGTTTTTTCGAGCCTCACTCTTAATCCAACGAAAGAGCGCATTGTTATTCAAGGGCAGAGAATTAAATCGAGCGATCGCCAGTTAGCCCGAATATGGAACGAAGAAATAACATTGGGTGCAGTTGATTCCATTGCTAGCTTTTTCTTAGGCTTAAGAGATGAGGCGTACTCACAAAGAGTAATGATGGAATCTGTTTATAATCCGAAAAAACAAAAGATTACCCGCATGGATATAAGGGTGCAGATCATAAAGACAGATAACTGGATGAAGGAAAAAGAGTTTGAAAAGCTTAAAAACTTCTATGCGAGCAGAGCTGGGTATCGAAGTAAAAATGAGAAACGAGAATATTTTGATTTTGATTACCCCGAAAACTTAAAAGCGTTTTCGCCAGTAGTTTCTCAAATGACTTTGCAGCTTAGGATGCCCGCCGTGGTTCGACTTATTTCAGAGCTAAGAAAAAATACAGAGCTGTGTAAGGAGCTTTGCCAAAAGCGCCTAGATCATTTAGGGCGGTATGATTTAAAGACCTTGGAGGGAGCTAAGAAGTTTAATAAAAAATTTCTTGTTTTATTGGATGGCGTGTTGGGCAAAAAATTCAGAAACCAAGGCCGCATAAAAAGCTTACTAGAAGAGGATGAGTTTTGGCTGATAGCCAGAATTACAAACCCTCTTCGCTATACAACTCCGGTCACCTTAGATAACTTTTCGCTTTTTGCACCGGAGCAGGGTAAGTACCTTGGCCCAAGTTATTTAGAGAAGTTCAGATTCAAGCACAGCGTTGAACCCATTCTGTCCCGAGAGCAAGTGGTTCCAGATGAGCTTAATAGATCACGCGGTCTATTCTCTGACTTCTAGCAGGCTCTTTCAATACGGCGTATTCTGATTTGTCTATTCGTCATGCGCCGTTTGAACTTTGTGATGGAATTTATGCCGAATACGAATCTTCGCAGTGCCATTTGTAAAATCGACCGAGTCGATATTTAAATATTTAATCTCAAGTCCCATGCGTTGCTCTAAGTCATCAATTAGGTCGGCCTTATTCTCAGGTTTAATCTTTTCGAGGTCTTCATATTTAATGATCTTTTCCTGAGTAAGAGGGAGCATGAAATACATCTCTAGAACAAAAGCAAAGAGACATATTATTGAATTAATTATAGAAATTTCTACTAAGCCGATGGGGCCAACAGCGGTTAGTAATGTGATTGAAATCACCAGAAATAAGTAGGTCATTTCTTTGATGGTTATCGACTCGGTGCGATACCTCAACATTGAAAAAACCGCGAACAGCCCGAATGCGAAGCCCATTGAAATATCGGCCGAATGCAATAGGTGAGTAACCATGAACACACCAGTGCCAAACAACATGAATGAGACAGCGTAGGGTCGATTTTTTGAGTGCTTGTAGTAGCAGTATCTTATTAACACAATTATAAAAAATGTATTAATAAGAAAGCGTGGAAGGAAGTCTAGTTCCATGACTAAATACGACATGTAGGTGCCTTTTTGTTAATCTCTTTATATGAAGTTGATCAGAGTTTGTTCAAAATAACGTTTAACAAACTGATTTACGTTTGACGTATTTTATCATGCGCGAGAATTTATGTACTCAGACCGATACTATTTCTTAACGTTTCCACTTTGCTTCGGAGATTGCTGTACACAAGGGTAAGCAAAGACTGGTTTATAATTGGCTAGTTTAATAAATCAGAACGTCAGCGCTATTAGGGCGATCTGGATTTTTGTATTAAGAGAATGGTACTAACATGATCACTCGAAGAGGGCTGTTGTTAGGTGGAGCGTTGGTCTCTACTCTAGGGTTGTATTCGCATCGGCGCGGGCTGCGTTACCCTCCGCTCTCGTTCGAGCACAGCGAAATCGCCGCTTCAGAAATATCGTCGGAGCAACTAGAACTTGATCTTCGAGACTGTATTGCGGTTCAAGGCTCTTTATTGGCTGAAGGCTCTTTATTGGCTGAAGGCTCTTTATTGGCTGAAGGCTCTTTATTGGCTGAAGGCTCTTTATTGGCTGAAGGCTCTTTATTGGCTGAAGGCTCTCTAT
>CAKZRZ010000303.1 GCA_937918955.1 uncultured Arenicella sp. | reverse complement strand
ACTGTAGACTTTTGGAAGCTTGATACAGAAGGAGCCGAAAAAGAGGCCTTAATTGGCGCTGAAGATTATTTAGCGACGCAAAAAATAAGATGCATTTACTTTGAGTGCAACCCAGCAAACTATAGTGCAATCAAACAACTTCTAGAGTCATTCAATTACCAAATTCTTGAGTTACAGAAGGGAAAGCTCATCCCCAAAATCGACACAGAAATAGCATTCACACAAGATTTAGTTACTATGCCTGCCCAGTAGGATCAGGTGAGTCCAAAACGGTCATGCTAGGCTCACTTACCGCCGATCTTTTTCAATTACTGAGCGATCGAGCCCTACCTATACTCGATTAAAAGGTTTGCGTGTCCATAATTAGTCTACCCTCAATGAGGTAAAAAGGTCTTCTGCTTCAAACGAATCTAACCACCTGCCTTTCGTCATCCTGAACGCAGTGAAGGATCTCCAATTCTTAACGATATCTGCGTTCGAGCTTTTGACCTACAAACCTAAGTATATAGCCCCTCCCCGCCACAGCGTGACGCAGACAGGCTTTCATTTCTTTACTTTCACAACGAAACGCGCCGAAGTTGGTCGCCCTTCAGGTTCCTGAAATTTACTCAGTAAGCAGTTGGGCTTTAGAGGCCTTAACCTTTCTTCTATTTCGAAAATCGAGCAAACAGTGTCTTAAACCAACGAATATCCTCTGGCCCTAAACGCGCTTTCTCATGCATCGATATGTCTTTGTATATATCGCCATAAACATGCCACATTGCTCTTTCAGTTAGGTCTCTCCACCTATCTCCATCGAGTTCAGGAACACTTCCACGAGATAGGTTTGGATCAAGTAATGGGTCGTGCTGGTCTTGATCCGTGTTGAGTGCTAACTCGAGCTCTTGGAGTATAGGGTTAGTTATTTTAAGCGTAGTTGATTCAGTAAATTGCTTTAGAATATTTGTCTCCGCATCTTTAACTGACTTTTCTAAAGACGAACTGCTAATTTTTTCTCCGATAGGTCTAAGACCATATTTGTTCATTAAACCTATGGCTCCTGGAGTAACTGCTTTTACGGCAATCCCTGCGCCTATTAGTGGATTGAAAAGAGCAGTCAAACCTCCGACTACCAACATACCGCGGGTCAACTTACTATCAAGTGCATCTATATCGTTCGCCAAACTTTCCAAAGTACTTTTATGCTCGGAACAATTTTCGTTAACGAAATCCTGAGCACCTCTGATTAAATACTCGCGAAGCGCTGCTTCGTAGTGCTCATTAGCGAAGTGAAACACGCGCCTTTTTGGTAGGTCATTAATTTCAAGTACAGATTCAGGAAGACAGCGCATCGTATGAAGCGCAAAGCCGGTTTCAGACAGCGTTAATGGAACGACAAAATAGTGCTTTTCATCATATTCAACCTGGTAAGTACCGGACCTTTCGAAGGAGGCTATCACCCGAATGCCATCTACAATTTCATTGACGAATGATACTCCTTGCCCCACTTGGCTCGAGACTTTCCCTGAAACAGCAGTAACTGCATCTTTAGCTTTATTATAGAAATCTTTCATTGATTTTCATTTTTGGTATCACACTACGGTGGTAGAAGTTCACCATTTAATGCAGATTATAATCTACACAGTCTAAGATTGGTCCGCAGCCTCTCAAATTACCTTCCTGAATGAAGTGAGAGGTACTCAGAGTTCATCATCAGGCCTCGTTTCTTATTTTTAAACTGCGTATCTAATTAGACTGCCTCTGATACGTCCCCAAAACCGAATCCCAAAACCGATGAGTAAATCCATAATTCACCCCGCCATAAAAGTGGTGCTTAGAATGATACTCCGCATAAGAAAAAGGTAATTTAAGTAACGTAGGCCCCGAACTATGCGAGTAATTTGAATGCAATAGAATGGTAAACATCATCCCAACAATATGCAGAGTAAGCGCCACGCTTAAACTAAGCGAAAACAAAAGCATGAATACTGGGGCGCTAAAACCAATAAAAATAGCCTCTACAGGGTGAACCGAATACGCAGACCAAGGAGTTACCCGCACGGAGCTATGATGTACTCCATGAAACATAGAAAGATACTTTGTGTGTAGTAATCTATGAACGAAATAGGAATACGTTTCGTAAAAAACAACAAAGCTCGCAACTTGTATTAATAAGCTGGATAGAGTCTCAGGCCAAAGACCGTCAAACAACATTCGACTGAAGATGCTACCTAAGGCGAAAATACAACAAGCAACAATGCCATACGTCATTTCTCGCAGAGTCTGCTTAGGTTTTAACGCTCTATCATCTATGAATTTACCAAATGATTTCGTATTGACCGCATAGTCTATGAGCAAGTGCAAACACTTCGCGGTAAGCACATAGACTGAAATGTTAACAATACAGGCTATCGCGAAAGCTATGGCCCAGTGGCATGTTGTCCAGTACTCAATTATCTCGAGGGCAAGCTGCATTTATAGTTCGAGCTTTTTCTCTAACTCAGCAATGACCGCTTCCATCTCATCTACTTTTGCGCGAGTCTTGGCTAATACCGCTTTCTGAGTATCAAGCTCTTCCCTTGTTACGACATCTAAGTCCATGATCACATCTTGAATTGCCGCCTTGATGTTTTCTTTAACATCATTACTCAAGGACTCAGGCACAGCCGCTTTAGCGGTGAGCATAATTTTATTGATGATGTCGGCAGCGGTATTTGGGATGTCGTTCATATGGTTTTCTTATCGGGAGACCCTTCGGCTTTGCCACAGGATGGCCGGGTAAATTTGAGTTGCACTTCAGCTATTGTCTCTCTCGAGCTGCTGGGAGTCTACCGCTTTTAAATCAAAAAAGGCTCGCCGAAGCGAGCCTTTCTCTTACAACTTAATTAGAACTCATCTCTTTCAATTTCGAACAGAAACCATCAGCCCTGAGCCCAAGCGCGCTAAAGCGCGCGCCTAATTAAGAGTTGTCAACAGCTTTCATAGAAAGACGTACACGGCCTTGCTTATCAACTTCAAGCACTTTAACCGTTACTTCGTCGCCTTCTGACAAGTGATCAGCTACATTCTCTACACGCTCTTGCGAGATTTGTGAGATGTGAACCAGACCATCTTTGCCTGGAAGTACGTTTACGAACGCGCCGAATTCCATGATCTTAACAACTTTACCGGTATAGACTGCGTCTACTTCGATGTCAGCTGTGATCTCTTCAATACGGCGACGTGCTTCTGCACCCGCTGCGCCGTCTACCGACGCTACGTTTACTGTGCCATCGTCTTCAAGGTCGATAGTCGCACCTGTTTCTTCGCAAAGAGCACGGATAACCGCGCCGCCTTTACCGATAACGTCACGGATCTTATCAGGGTTGATTTTGAAAGTGATGATGCGTGGCGCGTGGTCAGACATTTCTTCACGATGCGTTTCAAGTTCTTTGGCCATTTCGCCCAAGATATGAATACGCGCGTCTTTCGCTTGCGACAATGCTTGGGTCATAATCTCTTCGGTGATACCGTCGATCTTAATGTCCATCTGCAATGCAGTAATACCTTCAGGAGTACCAGCTACTTTGAAATCCATGTCGCCAAGATGATCTTCGTCACCAAGTATGTCAGTCAAAACAGCAAACTCTTCGCCTTCTTTGATCAAGCCCATTGCGATACCGGCAACGGGTGCTTTAAGAGGCACACCAGCGTCCATCATCGCGAGAGATGAACCGCACACCGACGCCATTGAGCTAGAACCATTTGATTCAGTGATCTCGGATACAACGCGTATAACGTATGGGAATTCTTCAGCTGTTGGTAGAACCGCTTGAACACCACGACGAGCCAAACGACCATGACCGATTTCGCGGCGCTTTGGTGAACCAACACGGCCAGTTTCACCAACTGAGTATGGAGGGAAGTTGTAATGCAACATGAAGCGATCAGTGATGTCGCCTTCAAGAGCGTCAATACGCTGTGCGTCACGCTCTGTACCCAAAGTGGCGGCAACA
>CAKZRZ010000302.1 GCA_937918955.1 uncultured Arenicella sp. | reverse complement strand
CTTGAGTAGTAAAACTGAGAAAGACTGATCGAACCTGTTTGTGACTGACTAGGACAGAGGCTTAACCATAGCCGTGTGGGTGTTAAGCCAAACAGGTAGCGAATCGCAACGAGGCCGGTCATGCTAAGCAATGGCCAACATGGCCGGATATATGTCTGCAATCGTCACTCTCGGGCTGATACTACTTGACGACTAGGGAGGTATTCATATATGTCCAATATTGTTTCATCAGTCTACACTGTTAAGGTAAGGCTTCTTGGATGGCTTGTTTAATTTAAATGTTGTTCAAAGAAGTCAATTAGCTGAGGGTTAACTTGCTCATGAAGCTGAACGCTTAAGCCGTGGCCACCGTTTAAAACTTCTGCTTTTGCTTTAGGCATAGCTAACTTAAAACGGTCTAAGCTGCCTATTAGTACGGTGTTGTCGTGCTCGCCAAATATTGCTTTTGTAGGTATGCCTGTTAGAGCAAGTTCTTTATATAACTCGTCTCGATTATACATCTGTGTATTTCTATACGAAGAAAGTAGGGCTTGAAAGTAGCCCTTATATTGCATTTGAATTGCTGGGTCACCTTGTAAGCTACTTGATTGGTTTGAATTATAGGCGACAGCCGCATTAGCGTCAGACAATACTTTTTTACCAAATACACGCCAAACCCAATCGCCGAGTAATGGTGTTCTTAGTAATTTACCACTAGGACTGCTTTCACCTCCGGCGACCTCAAACCCAGCAGGGACTAATAGAAATAACGCTTTAACGCGTCTCGGGTTTTGTTTGGTAAAATAACTGGTCGTAACGCCGCCCATTGACAGGCCAACTAAGCCAATTGGCTGCTTGATATTGAGGCCATCAAGCAATGATAGTAGCTCTTGTTCGTAGAAGGTATCATCATAAGATACGGCTGGCCTGTCAGACCAACCTCGGCCGAAATGGTCAAAGGTAAGAACTTTGAAACCTGCTTTTGATAATGCCTTGGCGTTTTGTTCGAAAACAAAACTGGGTGTTGAAAAACCGTGCGCCATAACAATGACGGGAGCATTGGCCGATAGGCTGCTCGGCATATACCAACGATAATGAATTCTGCCCTGAGTAGTTGTTAAAAATTTGCCAGGAGCAGATAAGCGAGCATCGTCGTTTAATTCAGTTTCTCCCCAGCCTGCTTGAATATAAGCGCCAGTGATTGCAAGAATGAGTAGTAGAAGTAAGGTATAAACGATTTTTTTCATTTTATTGTTCTTAGGGTTCTCCAGCATAGTTAAAGTTATGCTCCTTTAAAGAGTGACTGAATCAAGACAGGGTATTGGTCATTTAGGCATGTCTTTGTATCGAGATGAAAGTATAGTAAATATTCTTGATAGGTATGTTAAGAAACTTGGCCTGATCTAGCGGGCTTTGCATAAGGAGAATATCGTTGGACAACCACTTTAAGATTGCATTTGCGGTAGAGTTTTGGCCGATACAATAGCTGAACTTCTGTTCTCAAAGATTGCCTCTCGATGATATTAGGGTGTCATATCTTTGGGGTGTACGAGTTTGCGCGATGTGAAAAGTTGAACGACCAAGTTTGCGCAACTGCATTTAATCGGTCGCTCGGTGCATATTTAATGCGATATTGTGGATACCTTAGCGAACCAGTAAGAAGAATTCACTTTTTCTGATTAGTCGAATGTCTGTATCGTAGTCACCAATTGGCGGTTGGATTTAGTTAAAGGTTCGAGTTTGTGAGTGGAATGGATTTCGAACGCACCATCTACTCGATGACGCAAAAAAAGTCGTGAGCCTAGATATGACCAGCAAAGACAGTATTGCCCCGCCGAACCCAGATCGAATTGTTCTATTGGATGCCTTGCGCGGCTTTGCACTATTTGGACTATTCATCGTTCACATGGTTGAGTATTTTGAACTCTATTGGTTCAAGCCTGAGCCTGGCTGGGTTCACGATCTGACCTTCTTTATTTTTGGCGGTAAAGCCTATGCTATTTTCGCTCTATTATTTGGTGTGAGCTTTTCTATAATCATCGACAAAAGAGCGCAAAACCAGATTGACTATCGAGGGCGATTTGCTTGGCGTCTTGTGTTGCTAGGCGTACTCGGGTATTTGCATGGCTTAATCTACAGTGGTGATATTTTGCAGGTGCTTGCTATTTTAGGTATCCCGTTATTACTTGTATACCGTTGGCCAACTTGGCTTAGTTTAAGCCTTGCTGCGATATTTTTGTTGCAAGTGCCGGCTCTTGGTTTTTTTCTTGTTGCATTTAACTATCCCGATCTCGTTCCAAGCCAACCCCATCATTATGCGTTTATGGGGCGAACCTTTGAGGCTTTAGCTAATGGGTCGCTTTATCAGGTGCTAGCAAATAATGCATATAATGGCCACGTTGGAAAATGGGTTTTTATGCTCGAAAGTGGCCGCGCATGGAGTATTGTTGGCTTCTCACTCCTTGGAATGTGCTTGGCGAGGATGTCATTTTTTGAGCGGTCTTCAGACTTAATTAAATACCTACTTTTGCTTATTGTAGGCTTGTCTTTGTTTGCTTGGTTGACCAGCTTGGTCGTGGTTGATGAGAGTGCTTTCAAGGGCTTAAGTAAATGGATCTTAAGCGGTATCGTCCGCAGTTATCATGATACTGCACTTACTGCGGTGTTGGCGCTGACATTCATATGTATTTACCATATGAGAAACGCGTCTAAAATCCTCAATTTACTAGCTCCATCTGGGCGCATGAGTTTAAGCATTTATGTCGTGCAATCAATCTTTTGTGTGCCGCTATTTTATGGCTATGGCCTAGCGTGGCATGCCACTATTGGACAAGTTCCCGCATTGTTACTAGGAGTGCTTTTGTGGATACTCCAGCTTTTCATCGCTAATTTATGGATGAAGAATTATTACTACGGACCACTTGAATGGTTCTGGCGCTCTGCGACATTACTTAGCACTGATGTACCGTTCAAAAAAGCTACTTAAATAGTACTCATTGGCCGCACAGGTCTTATATTTACTGATATAGATAACTTTCTTTGGCTTTAAATCAATAGGCTTTTCGATAGCTAAAGCCTCTAGCTTGATTACCGAGTATTAGTACCATGGGACACCCACTCCCTGATTATTGACCCTTTCAACGGATGGCCAACGGATGGCTGTTGTGATGAATACCTCCCACCCTCTTTGACAACCAGTGGTTATTTTTGGAGGATGGAGGTCTACTAAAACTTAAAAGGTATTCATCATGAGTAATATTACATTAATTGGTATCGATATCGCTAAATCTGTTT
>CAKZRZ010000301.1 GCA_937918955.1 uncultured Arenicella sp. | reverse complement strand
ACAGCCAAATAATCTTCTGCGCGGCAGAGCATGTAACCTTCTCTTTTTGCACTTTTCTCAGGCAGGACCCAAGCCGTTTTCCCCACGCTTGCCTCTCGAATCGCGCTTTGGATTGGCTCAGCTGCGGTGCGTAAACGTAGATTGCGCTCTTTGCGCTCTGCAACCGGCACCTGCTTTAGGTTGGGAATTCGCGCAGCAGGCGTGCCCTCGCGTTCTGAATACGAAAACGTATGAGGAAACGCCACTTCAATATCGCGCAACATTTGTTCTGTGTCCAGGTATTGCTCTTCGGTTTCAGTCGGAAAGCCAACCATAACGTCGGCACTGATAACTAATTCAGGCATCACATCGCGCAGTTTAGCAATGCGTTCACGTACATGTTCAGCGTCGTATCGGCGCTTCATGCGCTTTAAAATCAAGGTATTTCCACTTTGCAAAGACAAATGCATGTGCGGACAAATACGAGGCTCTTTGGCCCACAGATTTATCAGGCGGTCGCTTATATGATGAGGGTCGAGTGAGCTTAAACGTATTCTGAATGGGTTTTCTTGATCACATTCAAGCGCCAGAAGTTCTTCAAGCAAATCTGTCAGATCAAAGGTTTTACCGTTTTCTTGCGCTAAATCTTCACCGTAAGAGCCGAGATCTACACCGCATATAACGATTTCAGGATAACCATTTAACACTAAACGCTGCACTTGGCGTTTTATCAAACTTGGCGCGAGAGAGCGGCTTGGACCTCGAGCCACATGAATTATACAAAAGGTGCAACCTTGATCGCAGCCTTGCTGAATTTGTACAAATGCGCGAGTGTGCGCCTCATAACCGGCTAACAATTGATCAGGCAAGCTAACATGTTGATCCAAATCGCCAACCATAACCTTGGGCAACTCGCCCTGCTCCAGTTGCGGTAACAGCTTGTGCATATCAAGCTTACGATCATTACCTAGAACCAAGTCAACTCCAGGAATCTGTGCACACGCATCCGGATCCATCTGAGCATAGCATCCAGTAACTACTACCAAGGCTTCAGGATTACGCTTAACGGCTTTTCGAACTTCTTGGCGAGCTTGACGATCAGCTTCTCGCGTAACCGTGCAGGTATTGATCAAATAGAGGTCAGCCGATTGCGTATTTGGCACCACCGCCCAATTTTCAGTCTTTAGGGTTTCGCCAATCAGTTCGCTCTCATAGGTATTTACCTTGCAGCCAAGCGTAGTGATACCCACACGCTTAATCTCGCCAGTGAGCACATTCTGTTTTGCTGTAGACCTAGCTTCAATAGGCTTGCCTATTTGCTCGACCTTGATTTCTATGTTGCTCATAATTAAACGCTGCTCATACTTTACACGTCTGCGATGCGTGCATTTTTAATGCATCGCAATAAACAGAAAAAGCGGCCTTAGCCGCTTTTTCCAATCATTAACTAGCCGCTAACTACTTAATTAAATATCGTATACCTGCACTGAACATACGATTGTTTGAGATTGAGTCGAGTGTCTCAGAATCGCTATCAAATACGCGACCTTCTAAGAACCACTGTAAGTTAGACTTGCCGATATCACCACCGACAATGCCGTACAGTGAAGTATCTCTGAAATCGCTATCATCAACATCCCAAGCACCAATACCAGCGCCGATAAACGCGCGTTGGCTCAGTTTATGCTCCAAACCCACGTCAATAGAGAAGTTCTCTTCTGGGAAAACATTGCCGCCGTTAACACCTTGGCGCTCAAGATACGAAACCTGACCCAAAAGCGAAGTCTTAGCTGTCAATGCTTTGAGTAATCCAGCACGCACACCAATAACTCCTGATGAGTCACGCATGTCCATTTCCCAAGCAGTTTCAAAGCGAGGTCGTGTTTCAGTACCAGCAAAAGCGCCAATAAATGGCACTAAGGCCAATGGGTCAGCTTTGGATTCAGCCGCGGGCGCTACTTCAGTAGGCTCTGCGACCGGTGCTGGCGCTACCGCCGCAACAGGCGCTGGCGCGGTACATGCATCTGAGGTATCAGCGACAACAGACACAAGAGAAACGTTACAACAAGCCTTAGGAATGGCAATATGATGAATTTCGCAGTTTGACTTAAGATCGATTCTAAAAGCTTCAAACGATTGCTTTCCCGCGTATTCACGATACGGTTTAGCCAAATAGTCGCCGTTTACCTTAGAGCCAGACCAAAGAAGCTTGGTACCTGATGGGTAAGCTACTTCGGTCATCTGACCGTTCGCTACAGCTGCAAACAAGTCAGCGCTATTACCAGACCAATTCGCATCAGCAAGAAGTTCATTGACAGCAGCAGGATTGTTAACAAAAAATTCTTGAAGCTGCTTTTGAGTTTCAACACCGCCAAGACAAACTGACTCTGAAGTACCAAAGCGATAAACTTTTTTGTACTGCTGTGCGAATGCAGCTTGAGAACCGATGGCCGTTGCGAGTAGCACGGATGGCAATGTTAAGGTTTTGAAGTGTGAGCCTTTCAAAATGATTTCCTCTTTTTTTTTGAATGGTTGGATATGTAGCCTGCGTTCACCAAACTACTTTCCCTATAGTTTAGGGCTTTTTGATAGGAAATAGCAGAGAGTAATTAATAAAATTAGTTAACAAATAGGAAATATTGGTCTGACCAAGCTTGCCTAGACAGCTGAATACTAACTATTGGCTTGAGTCTCTAGCGCAAAACTTTCTCCACAACCGCACTCATTAGTCGAGCGTGGGTTAGAGAATTTAAAGGTCTGATTCAAGCCTTCTGCCACATAATCAATTTGTGTGCCCGTCAAAATCTCTAGACTTTTTGCGTCGATCACCACTTTTACGTCGAAGCTCTCAAATACAGAGTCACCTTCGTCGGCCTTGTCAGCGAGGTCCATCACATAAGAATAACCAGAGCACCCTGACTCCTTAGCCGCGAAACGGAGAGCATAGGCGTTACTTTTAGCAATTTGGCCGGCAATTCGAGCTGCGGCTGGTTCAGTCAATGTAATCATATTGTTTACTATGCGTGTTTTTTCGTGAATTTCAACTACTGCTGGCGACTAAAGTGAAGTATTTAAGACACAACAGTTTCTTCCTCGACAGCCTTTTTACTTGGGCTCAATTCGATACAGTCGGTTTTCACCTCAGGCACTTCTATGTCGTCGACCTGGATACCCGATGACTTTAGTTTATCGGCTAACTCACGATTATATTTATCTAAAGCTTGCAATTGCTCGCATAATCCATGAATTGCCACTGCAACCGGGTCGTCGGCAGACGCTTGTTGACCATATGCCTGAAATCGCCCATTTACGCGATCATACTCTACCGAGCCGACCGCATTCGCTGGTAGGCCGACCATGGTCGCCCCTTCTTCAACATCTTTAACAACAACAGAGTTAGAGCCAATGCGCGCATTATCAGACACCATGACAGGCCCCAGCACTTTGGCACCTGCACCAATAACTACATTATTGCCCAATGTCGGATGACGCTTACCTTTATTCCAACTGGTACCACCAAGGGTTACGCCGTGATAGAGCGTACAATCATCGCCTATTTCGGCTGTTTCACCGATCACCACGCCCATGCCATGATCTATGAAAAATCGACGCCCAATAGTCGCGCCGGGATGGATTTCGATGCCAGTTATCCAGCGAGAGAAATGCGAGATAAAGCGCGCCAACCATTTCAAACCAATATTCCATAGGGAATGAGATAAGCGGTGGAACAATAAAGCGTGAACACCGGGATAAGTGGTTAAAATCTCTAACGCGTGCCGGGCTGCGGGATCGCGATCAAACACTACTGAAATATCTTCTCGTATTCGAGTGAACATAATTACTTACTCGACATCGCCAGCGTTGCTTTCGCCTGCCGTTGAGTCCATTTGTTGCTGCACAGCCGTTAAAATGCCACGCAATATTTGTATATCTTCAACCGTTAAATCAGCTTTGTTATACAACCTAGTTAGCTTTCGCATTAATACCGTTGGCGACTTAGCTTTCATGAAACTTAGTGCTTCTAAGGTATTTTGCAAGTGCTGAATGTGCCCTTCTTTCTGCTTTTGTGTTGCAGGCATTTGACGCTCTTTGATCGCAGGCTCAGGCTTAATCGCTGCTTGCAGCTCATGATTATCATCTCGGCTACCTATGAACTGCATACGCAGCTCATAGGCAATAATTTGTACCGCGCTGGCTAGATTGAGTGAACTGTATTCATTATTAGCCGATATTCGAATTTGGCTTTGACAAAGATCCATTTCAGAGTTTGTCAAACCACTGCTTTCTCTCCCGAATAACACTGCAACCTTATTTGCATCGCTGGAAGCCAGTAAATGGGAGTCTACCAATTCAGCTGTCTGTCTTGGATCAAATGTTGGCCAAGTGACCTCTCGATCACGCACAGAGGTGCCAATAACCATTGTACAGTCGGCAATCGCTTGCTCCGCCGACTCAACAACTTCTGCTGTAAGCAACACACTTTCGGCACCAGCTGCCAATTTTGTCGCCTCATAATGCGGAAATTTTTTCGGATTAACCAAAACTAGCTTGCTCAAGCCCATTGTTTTCATGGCCCGCGCTACCGAGCCAATGTTACCTGGATGTGTTGGCTCAATCAGTACAATCCGCACCTGCGAAAGAGCGCGTTCAAAATCAGAATCACCTAAGTCTGACGTGGGGGCAATGTGTTCCTGTTGGCTCATACTGGAGTTATCTTTAAACAGTGCTAGGAGTTATCGTTAATCGATGTAAAACAATAGCGATTACCGATACCGGGCTTGGCTATTTCGCGCATTCTAACGCATTCGACACAAGCCGACATGTAAAAAGCGGAAAAGTCGCTGTCTGCAGGTAGATTCTCCCAAGTCTAGATCTTTTATTGTCGGTCACGGAGCGTTACAATGCGCGCTGCTCTTTACAACTTATCTCTGGGACTTCTCAATGGAATCCAACTTAATGGCTGGCGCCTTAAACGTGGCCACAGCGGCTGCGCTTGAAGCAGGCAAACTAATTACACAAAACATTACTCAGCTAGACCGAATACAGGTCACTAAAAAAGTCGGTACCAAAAGCCGTACTGAATTGGTTTCAGAGATCGATTTGATGGCCGAACGCACCATCATCGAGTTTCTTGATAGTAGTTACCCAGAGTTCAATGTACTCAGCGAGGAAGCCGGCGACCTTGGCCGCGATAGTGAGTACTGTTGGGTCATTGACCCAATGGACGGCACACACAACTTTCTACATGGACACCCTCATTGTTGCGTTTCAATTGCTCTCAAATTTCAAGGTGAAGCGGTTGTGGCAGTTGTTTATGATGCACTACGAAACGAATTATTTACCGCTCGTAAAGGCGGCGGCGCTCAACTAGAGGGGCGACGTATTCGAGTATCTGAAAACAGTCGTTTAAGCGATAGCCTGCTGTGTACAGGCTTCCCGTATCGCGAAGGTTCTGAGACCAAGCTTTGGCTCAAAACGTTTGCAGCTCTAATGCCACGTGCGCAGAGTATTCACAGAACAGGTTCGTCGGTTCTCGACTTAGCTTACGTTGCCTGTGGCCGCTATGATGGCTTTTGGGAGTTTGGCTTAAAAGAATGGGACATTGCCGCTGGCGCATTATTGGTTCGAGAAGCTGGCGGCTTAGTTACTGACATTTCTGGAAGTACTGATGCCGATAAGTCGGGAAATGTAGTTGCTGGTGCTCCTAAGGTGCACGAAAAGTTGAACCATATTCTGAGTAATATCAAATAGAGCATTTCAGGATAACAACAAAAAGTTAACTAGCAGCGCCCCTACTAGGCCACAATAACCCCTAAAAGCACTCAAATATCGCCGATGAATGAGACGGTAAAGGCGGCAAGCCAAACTCAACACACTCCAATGATGCAGCAGTATTTGCGCATCAAGGCTGATTATCCAGACACGCTTGTGTTATATCGCATGGGCGATTTCTATGAAGTGTTTTATGGTGATGCTGAGTTGGCAGCGCGTTTGCTTGATATTACTTTGACGCAACGCGGCAAATCAGGTGGCGAGCCAATACCCATGGCTGGCGTGCCATTTCATAGTGTTGATCAATACTTGGCTAAGCTTGTTAAGCTTGGTCGTTCGGTTGCGATTGCGGAGCAAATTGGTGATCCAGCAACTAGCAAGGGCCCGGTTGAGCGCAAAGTGGTTCGTGTTGTTACTCCTGGAACCTTAGTTGAAGACAGCTTGTTAGATGAACGTCGCGACAACACTCTCGCCGCCGTTTATCACCGAGATGGAGCGTATTCAATTGCCACCATGGAATTGTCGCTGGGCCACTTCAAAGCCCAACAACTCGATGATATAGAGCAAGTTCAATCTGAACTGAAACGAATCCAACCTGCTGAACTGTTAATAGCCGAACAATCCCCTGCCATTGATGAAAGCAGGACCGACATTGCAACTCGCTCAGTGCCAAATTGGTACTTTGACTTTGATGTCGCGAATGAGCTTTTATGTCGGCAATTTAATACCAAGAATCTAACCGCCTACGGGTGCCAAGATTTCCCGTTGGCGGTGTCGGCTGCGGGCGCACTACTGCAATACACTAAAGATATGCAGTACGATTCAGTCCCGCATATTAGTGACTTTAGTATTTCTCAAAAGAGCGATTTCTTAATTATTGATGCAGCAAGTCGGCAAAACCTAGAGATTGAAACAAACCTCTCAGGAGGGCGCGAGTTTACGCTTGTAGCCTTAATGGATAAATGCGCCAACCCAATGGGTGCGCGACTACTGCGTCGATGGCTACACGGCCCAATTTCAGATCAGCAGGCACTGGCACACAGACAATTGGCCATTGGCGAGTTTATTGACCGAATTGACCAAAGTTCGGTGCACGACAACCTTAGGAAATGCGGCGACATTGAGCGAATTTTAACCAGAATTGCGCTAAACACCGCGCGCCCAAGAGACTTAGTACGTTTACGCCAAGCATTGCACTGTTTGCCTGCGATCAACAACCTTCTGAGCTCCGCAAATACCGAATTATTGCAACTATTGAGCGCTAACTTGGGCCCGTTTGATACCGCAAAGAAACTCTTGGACGAAGCAATATTAGACGAGCCTGCTGCGGTTATTCGCGAAGGCGGTGTAATACGCCCTGAGTTCGACGCCGAGTTTCATGAGCTTCATACCTTAAGCAAAAACACCGGCCAATTCTTAGTTGAACTTGAGCAGCGCGAGCGCGAGCAAACTGGCATTTCGACCTTGCGTGTGAAATACAACCGAGTTCATGGCTTTTATATTGAGACAAGCAAAGCTCAAGCAGATTCTGTGCCAGAACATTATATTCGTCGCCAGACTCTCAAGAATGCCGAGCGATACATCACAGAAGAACTTAAAGAATATGAAGACAAAGTACTGAGTGCCCGAGAAAAGTCACTGGCTAGAGAAAAGTACTTATATCAAAGCGTGATCGAACAACTGCAACCAGATTTGCGTGACATGCAAGTGATGGCGCAAGCATTAGCGCAACTCGATGTTCTGAGTAATTTTGCCGAACGTGCCGTATCGCTCAATTTTTGCTGCCCAAGTCTATCGAACGAACCGGGTATTCACATCGTTGAAGGCCGCCACCCTGTGGTGGAAGCGAATCAATCTAGCCCATTTATTGCTAATAATTTAGTTCTGGATAAACAAACGCGCATGCATGTAATTACTGGCCCGAATATGGGCGGTAAAAGTACCTACATGCGGCAAAACGCATTAATAGCTTTGCTGGCGTATACGGGTAGTTATGTACCTGCAACGTCAGCCATTATTGGCCCTATAGATAGAATTTTTACACGAATCGGCGCAGCTGATGATCTTGCCGGCGGGCGCTCGACCTTTATGGTTGAGATGACCGAAATGGCAAACATATTGCGTAATGCCACTGAGAACAGCCTAGTGCTGGTTGATGAAATAGGTCGCGGTACCAGCACCTATGACGGTTTATCATTGGCTTGGGCGTGTGCACTTGACCTCGCAAAGCGCTTAAAAGCATATAGCCTATTTGCAACACATTACTTTGAAATCACTGAACTTGCTGAACAACTCAGCGACGTTAACAATGTGCATTTGGATGCGGTTGAACATGGCCAAGACATTGTCTTTATGTACCATGTAAAAGAGGGTCCGGCGAACCAGAGCTATGGGATTCAGGTGGCGCGTTTAGCTGGTTTGCCGCAACAAGTCTTGAAGTTTGCAGAAGATAAGCTACACACGCTGGAAACCGAAAGCGCAGCTTCATCTGCGGACCAGAGCCCTCAACACAGTATGAATTTCAGCATGCCGGAAGTTGTTCACGAAAGCGTGCTGGAGAAAAGACTAAAATCCACCGAACTAGACGATTTAACAGCGCGACAAGCGCTTGAGCTATTGTATGAGCTCAAATCGACGCTAGATTAGACAAGCAGATTGATTTAGCAGCGCCAAGCCAATAAAATACGCGCTGTTTTAAGAATCGTCGAAATAATAAAGACGCGGAGAGACCCGATGACCTATGTTGTAAAAGAAGAATGCATCAAGTGTAAATACACCGACTGTGTTGAAGTATGCCCAGTGGATTGTTTTCACGAAGGTCCTAATTTTTTGGTTATCGACCCAGAAGAGTGCATTGATTGCAGCTTGTGTGAACCCGAGTGTCCTGTTGGCGCAATTGTTGCTGATGACGATTTAGAATCGAAAGACGAGCACTACCTTGAACTCAATGAAGAGCTATCGGCAATATGGCCTGTTATTACAGAAAAGAAGCCTGCTCTTGAAGACGCTGACGAATGGGCTGAAAAAGAAGGCAAGTTCGAGCTACTTGAGAGATAGACTTTTGACTTTGTTCTCGAGGAACAAAGGTTTTCGCAAAAAAGGAGCCAAATGGCTCCTTTTTTATTGGCTAGTGACTATTGCTCAATACTAAACACAGCCCATGATGTGGTCAGCCTAAGCACCCGGCTCAACTCCCATACGACGCATAAGCTCAGCGGCCGGCAAATAGCCTGGCGTTAAGGTTCCGTCATCAAAAATAATCGTTGGAGTACCGCTTACGCCAACTTGCTGACCTAAGTTATAAGTCTCAGAGATAGGATTCTCACAAGTAGCGGCAGAGGGTGCTATCCCGTTTTTCGCATCAGTTAGCGCCGTCTGCTGATCGCTGTTACACCACACTGACACGTATTTGTTAAAGCTATTCGATCCAACGCCAGCACGTGGAAAAGCTAAATAGCGAACTTGCACACCAGCGTCATTCAACTCGCCAACTTCATTATGCAATTTACGGCAATAGCCACAGTCAATATCGGTAAACACTGTGATATGGCGTTTAGCATCTTTAGGGCCGAACACAATCATTTTGTTCGTAGGCACGTCCTTAATGACCTTAGCCACCCTTTCGTTTTGAGCCACTTGCCCAACATTTACTTTGTCTTTTGTATTGAGTAGCTCACCTATTAACACGTGATCTCCAGCCGCGTAAACGTAGGCAAAGCTGCCTTGGAATTCCATACGATAGACGTTTTCTGCATCAGTTTTAACGATATCAGCCGTTGCCGCCGGCGGGATCATTTTCACGAGCTCAGCTCTAATCCGCTGAATTTCCTTTGAATCTTCAACGTCCATCGCATTAACACTGATGCTAACGGCACTAATCAATGCTACGGCAAGTAAGCGAAGTGTTTTGCGGTTCAATACATTTTTCATATTCTTTCTACTTTTGATAATGATGTTTAAAATTCTAAATATTAGTAACTGACCCTAGTTTATCTCTGTTAGTTAAGTAAGTAGGCTAGTCTCTAAAATTATTAAATTGTAGAGGAATTCCTGCATCGGCTTCACGTAAAAACGCTATTACCTGTTGCAAGTCATCTCTCTTTTTTCCCGTAACTCGTAGCTGATCACCTTGAATTGCGGTTTGAACTTTCAATTTCTTGTCTTTAATTTGCTTAATCAGTTTTCGCCCTAGCTCCGTATCAATACCTTCTTTCAAATCAATTACTTGGCGCGCCTTTCCGCCACCAACCTCTTCAATTTCACGGTAATGCAAACAAATCAAATCAATGCCTCGCTTTGCTAGCTTTTGACATAATACGTCAACCGCTTGGCGCACCTGAAAATCGTTGTCAGCATACACAGTTAAGGTAGAAGCGGTTTGCTCAACACGTGCGTCGGTACCTTTGAAGTCAAAGCGAGAACTCAACTCTTTATTTGCCTGATGTAAACCATTTGTCAATTCAGGCTTATCGATTTCAGATACAACGTCAAATGATGGCATAATAGCGGTATAGTTTTGTAAATAGTTGATTAATAAGCTCATCCGAGCTTAACTAACCGGCTCGAAACAAGATTTACTCAATATCGCTAAATGTATCATAGCCACTAATAATAACGGGTGTAGATTGACTAAAATTGAGCTTACTTTGCACTATCATCGAAAACTAACGTTGCTAAGCAAGGCTGAACAACACATTTTAGTTGACCACCAAGATACCTGAATCATTACAGAAAATGACTAAATTGTTACGAAACCTCACAATTGCGATTCTGCTCGCATTTTTATCAGCGCCAGCTACATGGGCGGCTGTCTATGTTTATGAGGCGCCGAATGGCAGCAAGGTTATTACCGATAGCCGTATAAAGAAGAAGGGATACATTCTAAAAAAGAGCTACACAACCAAGTCTTATCGATCAGGCGGCAAACGTTCCCCTTATCAATCAAAAACCATCAAATCGAAGTACGACGCACTAATCGTCAACACAGCACTGAAATACGACCTTGAACCCAGCTTTATTAAAGCGGTGATTCATATTGAATCGGCCTTTGACCGCTACGCACTTTCACATGCTGGCGCGATGGGCTTAATGCAATTGATGCCAGCTACCGCGGCTAGCTACCAGCTAAAGCAAGACCACTTCAACCCCAACCTAAACATTGAAGTTGGGGTTCAGCACATCAAGGATTTAATGGATAGATACAATAGTGATAAGCGTTTATCGTTAGCGGCTTACAATGCCGGCGCCGGTGCTGTGAGCAAGTACAATGGCATACCTCCTTATGAAGAAACCCAAAACTACGTCCGTAAGGTTATGCGCTTGTACAAGCTGTATAAAAAGGAAATTTAAGTAAGCTCATTTTTTCCAATCAACTGCATATTCAGCTGAAATATCACTTGCTAAATAGAGCTCTAAGTCCCCTCACCTTCTGACTCTAAGCGCGCGCCAATCATGATTTGCTTCATTGCAAACACAGCTTCATAAAACCCAGTCATTGCCGCACGAGCAACAATCGAGTGCCCGATATTCAAGCATACCAACTCAGGTATTTCGGCAATTTTCGAGACATTTTGATAGTGCAGGCCATGGCCAGCATTTACCTGCAAGCCTAGACTGTGTGCTAACTGAGCTCCCGACTTGATTCGCTGCAACTCGCTGTCACGTTGATCTTCATTGCAATCAGCATAAGTGCCGGTATGGAGTTCTACAATATCTACTCCAAGTTCTTTGGATGCACTGATTTGCGCTTCGGCAGGATCGATAAATAGTGAAACTTTAATACTGTGTTCTTGAAGTGCACCAACAAAATCGCCTAACTCGAACATATAGTCGGCGACGTTCAAACCACCTTCAGTAGTGAGTTCTTCACGTTTTTCTGGGACTATGCAGCATTCATACGGCTTTACCGTTTGAGCGATTTTTAACATCTCTTTGGTCGCTGCCATTTCAAAATTCATCGGCAGGTTAACGTTGCCTCGAATACTATAGACATCATGATCTTGAATGTGTCGACGGTCTTCTCGAAGATGAACGGTTATGCCATCCGCTCCAGCCTTACGAGCGATATCGGCCGCCTGCATCGGATCGGGGTAAGTGGTGCCGCGCGCTTGACGCAGAGTGGCAATATGATCAACGTTGACGCCAAGTTGAATAGTGTGATGTTCACTCATGGATAAAATAGCAAAATTAGTACAGGTGATCGCAGGCCGAAATCGCCCTAACGGTTTTTCGGATAAAAAAGCTCTCGACTCAAGATCTGTTTTCTACCTAAGGTTTGCGACAATATATCACGCATTAGTTGTTTACCTTGTGAGACTTCATGGTTACTAAGCCCTTCTCGGCTATCTGTATTTAGCGATCGAATTACTCGGCCACTGAATGTCATTCGCTGAGGGCTTGCTACCCGAATAAAACCTTGGCTAGGTTGATAACGATAATAAGCATCGTTTATGATCGCTGTTTTGCCATCGACCTCATAATCAAAATTCACTTGATAGCCTGTTTCTTTCATCACTACCTGCTCAAAACGACGCAACACCAGCGGCAACACGTCTTCGCTCTTAGCTTGCGACAAGGCCATAATGGTGGAGTGATAGCGATCAAAAAGAGCTGCATGCGGGTCATGCCGATGCAATAGATTCACAATCAATTCGTTGCAGTAGAAACCACAAACCAATGCATCACCGCGAAGCTCATGCTCGACTAAATTATAGTCGGTTTGGTCGATCTCAGCTGAGGTTAGGATTGGCACTTCACCTTTGCCAGTCCAACTTAGTAACACCGGCTGAAATGGCATAAGCGACCCTTTTAGCTTCGACTTAAAGCGACGCGCTCCTTTCGCCATCAAACCAATTCGACCATGCTCGCGACTGAAGACTTCAACAATCCAAGAGCTTTCGCTGTAGGGCCGATTCACTAAAATATAAGCTCGTTGCTGATGAACCCTCATACTAATTAATGAAAATACGTGCTTGTAATCAACTCAGTGAGCGCTATTTGAGATCTTCGTCGTATCCCAAACTATAGAGGTCACGAGCATTGTCTGACCAACCCGATCGCACCTTTACAAACAGTTCGAGAAACACTTTTCTATCTAATAAGGTTTCGCAGTTTTTACGTGCGTAGGTGCCGATATTCTTTAGAGACTCGCCACCTTTACCGATCACCATCGCTTTATGAGAATCTTTTTCAACCCATATGTCAGCGCCGATTTGAGCTTTACCATCAGCCAGTTGAAACTCCGTCACCTCAACTGCCGTTGCGTACGGCAACTCATCCCCTAAGCGTCGAAATAATTGCTCTCGAACAAGCTCAGACACCAAAAACCGAAAACTTCGATCAGTGATTTGGTCTTCATCAAAACCCGCTTGCTCATCCGGCAAGTAAGAAGTCAATACCTCCATCAAGCGTTCGACATTATCATTGCCGGACTTAGCGATGGCACAAATGGGCACGATTTCAGCGAAGTTGAACAACTCAGCAGACTCGGCGATAAGAGGCAACACCTCATTAACCGACTTCAGTTTATCCAGTTTATTGATCACTAAAATAACCGGGACATTGCAGCCTTCAAGAGCCTGCAACACATGTTTGTCGCCGTCAGTCCAGCCGGTCGCAGTGATCATAAAGCAAACTGCATCAACACCATCAATGCTTGAAATAGCTGTTTTATTTATTACCTTGTTAATGGTCTTACGATTCGATTTCTTAGCAACCGAATGAATACCTGGTGTGTCAACAAATACAACCTGCTTATTGTCGTCTGTATGAATTCCTAGAATTCGATGCCGCGTTGTCTGAGGTCGATGTGAAGTAATGCTGATTTTCTGCCCTATGATTCGATTCATCAAGGTAGATTTACCGGCGTTCGGTTTGCCAACAATGGTCACAAAACCAAACTTGAAATCTTTGTCCATTAGGGTTTTCTCAATTTATTAAATTTTGATTGTTTAAACTCAATCAGCACTTGTTCGGCAGCAGCCTGTTCGGCGGCACGTCTTGACCTCGCGGTGGCTTGACTACTGAGTTGGAGCTCGCCCAAGCTGCACTCTACCTTGAATTCTTGATCATGTTGTTCGCCACTCGTTTCCACGATGGTATACGTTGGCAAGCCATAGCTCTGTTTTTGCATGGCTTCTTGAAGTTTGCTTTTTGCATCTTTATAAGTCGATTGTGAGGATATTCCTTCAAATTGTTCTTTGAAATTTTTATGGATAAATCGACTGGCAACATCAAAACCGGCATCAAGATAAAGCGCACCGATAATGCTTTCGACGGTATCAGAAAGTATTGAATCCCTATTAAAACCTCCACTTTTGAGTTCGCCTTCACCCAAAATGAGGTACTCGCTCAAGTCCAGATCTCTCGCAACGATAGCTAAGGTTTCTTTACGCACCAAGCTTGAACGCATGCGACTTAACTTTCCTTCGGCAAGCTTCGGGTAATGGCTATACAACCAATCGGCAACGACAAAGCCTAGAATACTATCGCCTAAAAACTCTAGACGCTCATAATTATTCGCGCCTCGGCTTCGGTGAGTAAGAGCGAGGGTCAAAAGAGATCCATCTTTGAACTCGTGATCGAGTTTACGCATCAATTTACTTATTTTATTCAACAGGCCGACCTACAACTTACTCTTTTGAGCCACTCTTTTTCTCGCAAGAACCGTCGAAAGTGCACTCAAACCGTGGATGAAAATCTACCAAGACACTGATGTTTCCAAAAAGTGGGACAGTCCGCTCATATTCGGCTTCAAGAATGAAAAGAGAACGAGTTCTCTGCATAGTAAGATCTTTTTTAAAATCGATCGCTTGTTGGCTTCCATCTAGCAATAACTGCCTACTCATTTTCAATGTGATGTCTGCTCGGCGAACTGTCTTTAGGTTTTCCCCTTCTAGACTTTGCGACATCGCTTTTTCGATACTTGAGTTAGTACTGTAAATTGGAACCAATTGCATTCCAACGTAAGCAAAAAATGACAATACACCTAGCGTGAACGCTAAGCTCCAAAACGTCCAACCAGCTTGACGTGAAATGTTCGGCAATGACTTGATTGCACTTTGCGACGGCATTTTATTCATTATTATCTCCAGTGTTTTTTGGCTCGATCTACGTCAATTCAAATAATATCGACGATCAACACTCACCCAGTCTACTCTATTTCTCGCGCTTGTATGTCCGCGCCAATCCGATCAGTATCTAGCCCCCCGCCTGTTGACGTACCAAAACTTAGCCAAACAAAGAAGGCTTCGCCCACAATATTTTCGTCAGGCACAAAGGTGAACTGAGAGCTACGACTGTCTTGGCTGTTATCTCGATTATCGCCCATCATAAAATAGTTGCCTTCGGGCACAGTCCACTGTCCTGCGTTTTCATTCTTGTGCATTAGCTGCTTTATAAACAATACCGAATGGGCGACCGACTTGCCACCAGCTTCTCCGACGGGCAATACTTGCTCAAATTGAAATTGAGAGTGCGATCTACCTTCTTGGATATAGTCATCCATGGCGGTCATCTGGATTGGATCGCCATTTACAAACAAGGTTTGATTGCGATACACAATAGTATCACCCGGCAAACCGATTAGGCGTTTTACATAGTTTTTAGTCGGCTCCGGAGGATACCTGAATACCACGATATCGCCCCGCTCCGGCTCATTAACGTCCAAAATTTTAGTATGGAGAATTGGCAAACGGAGCCCATACTTATACTTGTTAACCAGAATGAAATCACCAATCTCAAGCGTGGGCAGCATTGAGCCAGACGGAATTTTAAATGGTTCAGCAATAAAACCGCGAATCAAAAACACCAATAGTAAAACCGGCAAAAACGACCGCGAATAGTCTAAGTACCAAGGCTCTTGTTCGCGTTTAGCAATGCTTGGAACCACAAAGCGACAAATAAATACAACCGCCGCGCAAAGGCATACCAAAGAAAATAGGAGAATTTCAAAAAACATTAATCACCTGTGGTCTTGAGCACTGCCAAGAACGCTTCTTGAGGTATTTCAACGGAGCCAATTTGCTTCATACGTTTTTTACCTTCTTTTTGTTTTTCCAGTAACTTACGCTTACGCGATAAATCACCACCATAACACTTAGCCGTTACATTTTTTCGCAAGGCTTTAACTGTTTCGCGAGCAATAACTTTGGAGCCAATGGCGGCCTGAATCGCAACATCAAACATCTGTCGAGGGATCAATTCACGCATACGCTTGACTAACTCACGCCCACGGTAAATTGATTGTTCTCTATGAACCAGTATCGCCAACGGATCAACTGGGTCCCCATTAATCAACACATCAACCTTAACCATATCCGTGGCGCGATACTCTTTGATACTGTAATCAAGTGAGGCATAACCACGGCTCACCGATTTCAATCGGTCGAAAAAATCCATTACCACTTCATTTAGCGGCAACTCAAAATGCAACATGACTTGGCGACCAAGATATTGAATATTCTTCTGAATACCACGTTTTTCCATGCACAATGTCATTACTGCGCCAATGTACTCCTCGGGCATAAGCATGTTTGCATCGATAATGGGCTCTCGAATTTCCTCGATTTTCGAAAGGTCGGGTAAGGCCGACGGATTATCAACCTCAATCACCTCACCCCCTTTAAGCTCAACCTTATAGACAACCGTTGGTGCGGTTGTAATTAGGTCCATGTCATATTCACGCTCTAAGCGCTCTTGGATAATCTCCATGTGCAGCATGCCTAAGAAGCCGCAACGAAAACCTAAGCCCAACGCATCGGACACTTCAGGGTCGTAAACAAGCGACGCATCATTTAATCGCAATTTGCCAAGAGCATCACGAAAAGAATCATAGTCTGCTGAATTAATTGGATAAAGGCCGGCAAACACTCGCGGTTGTACTTCTTGGAAACCGCCTAGAGGCTCATCAACACCGTGCTTTGCGGTGGTAATGGTATCGCCAACTTTTGCGCCTGAAATATCTTTAACGCCCGAGATCAAGTACCCTACTTCGCCAACATGAAGCTCATTTTTAGGCGTACGCTTTGGAGTAAAAATACCTAAATCTTCAACGCCATATTCGATACCGCTGGACATCATTTTAATGCGGTCACGCTTTCGAATAGTTCCAGAGATAACCCTGATAAGCGACACAGTACCAAGATAGTTGTCAAACCACGAATCCATGATTAAAGCCGAAAGCGGAGCATCTCCATCACCTTCAGGAGCTGGCAATTCAGTAACAATTTGCTCAAGCAAATCTTCTACGCCGATACCGTTTTTCGCACTTACGTGCAGCGCGCCAGAGCAATCAATACCAACAACGTCTTCGATCTCATCGCTAACCCGGTCTACGTCGGCAGCGGGAAGGTCGATTTTATTCAGTACCGGAAGAACCTCTAAACCGAGGTCAACGGCGGTATAACAGTTAGCCACCGTTTGCGCTTCTACCCCCTGAGAAGCATCGACCACTAATAGAGCCCCTTCGCAGGCGGTTAGCGAACGCGAAACCTCGTATGAGAAATCAACATGTCCAGGGGTGTCAATCATGTTCAATTGATAGACTTCGCCGTCTTTAGCTCTATAGTTCAGAGCCACACTTTGCGCCTTAATGGTGATGCCGCGCTCGCGCTCGATATCCATCGAGTCGAGCACCTGCTCTTCCATTTCTCGGTCGCTTAAGCCACCGCAAACATGAATGAAGCGATCAGCCAAAGTAGACTTGCCGTGGTCAATGTGAGCAATTATTGAAAAATTGCGAAGTTTAGTAATATCGTGCGACATGACGTCCTATAAAAATACTTGAAAATCAATCAGTAAGCTTAAAAGCACTGAGATTTTGCGGTTTGTCGGTAATGCATTACCGTCGACGCCGTATTTTAACAAACCCTTGGACTAAAGCCTAAGCTATTCGACTATATGTTATTAAAGTTATTCGGCTAATTGATGCTCAGAGAGTAGTTGCTAATACGATGCTCAATGATTGAGGCGAAACGCGCAGCTCTAAGATATACTCGTGCAACGAAAATGGCATTATCTACTTTCTCGAATTATGACCACACAATACTCGGATGTTTTAATTATCGGCGGTGGTGCCGCCGGCCTCAGCCTTGCTCTTCGCCTCGCGCAAGATGACGTATCGATCACCCTGCTATCAAAGTGCGAGCTAACAGAAGGCTCTAGCCTTTACGCACAAGGCGGTATTGCTGCCGTGCTAGACGGCGATGATAACTTTGAATCTCATATCGACGACACCCACATTGCCGGTGCTGACCTTTGTAAAGATGATGCCGTTCGAAAGATTGTTGAAGGCGCGCCAGAGGCAATTAATTGGCTCATCGACAAGGGTGTAAAATTCACACTAGTTGATGGTGCTGAGTACGACGGCGAAGACAGTGAATACCATTTAACCCGAGAAGGCGGCCATTCTCACCGAAGAGTGATTCACGCTAAAGATGCAACCGGACGAGAAGTTGAAACAACTCTAGAGCAACACGTTCGGGCACAGAAAAACATCATAATTCTTGAAGACCATATCGCAATCGACCTAATCACCTCACAAAAATTGAAAGGCGAACTTGGCACCCGTTGTTTCGGAGCATATGCTCTAGATGTTAAAAGTAACGAAGTAAAAACATTCGGCGCGCGCTCAGTTGTGCTTTCTACCGGTGGCGCTTCGAAAGCTTATTTATACACTACCAACCCAGACACATCTACCGGCGACGGCATCGCCATGGCTTGGCGCGCAGGCTGCCGCATTGCAAACATGGAATTTGTGCAATTTCATCCGACCTGCCTTTACCACCCTTACGCAAAAGGCTCATTAATATCAGAAGCTGTTCGCGGAGAAGGCGGTTTGCTTAAATTGCCAAACGGCGATCGATTTATGGATCAACATCATGAGCTTGCCGAGCTCGCGCCTCGCGACATTGTCGCGCGCGCGATTGACTATGAAATGAAAAAAGGCGGCTTTGATTCAGTTTATTTAGACATAAGCCACAAAGGCAAAGATTTCATTCTCGATCATTTCCCGAACATCGCCGAGAGTTGTGAGAGCTATGGCTATGACATGACCTCACAGCCGATACCCGTTGTTCCTGCCGCACACTATACTTGCGGCGGCATCATGACCGACTTAAATGGACGCACCGATCTCAAGCGCTTGTACGCAGTCGGTGAAAGTAGCTGCACGGGCTTACATGGAGCAAATAGATTAGCCAGTAATTCACTATTAGAATGCTTGGTTATTGCGGAATCAGCGGCGAACGACATTCGCCAACGCCTCAAAGATGATGAGGATGACTTGCCAAAACTTCCTGATTGGGACGATAGCAAAGTATCAGACCAAGATGAGCGCATTGTGGTATCACACAACTGGGATGAGTTACGTAGATTCATGTGGGATTACGTAGGCATTGTTCGCACAGACAAACGGCTTGAACGTGCTCGAAATCGTGTTGAGCTGCTGCAAGAAGAGATTCTCGAGTACTACGGTAACTTTCGCGTTAATAATGACTTAATCGAATTACGCAACTTGGCCACAATAGCGGAGCTAACCATTGAATGCGCGCTCACCCGCAAAGAAAGCCGAGGCCTGCATTACACGCTCGACTACCCTGATATCAAAGAACACGCTCGCGACACAATTTTGACTCCAAATAATTTTGTTGGACATGCACCCGTGCCTGAATGGAGTAAAACCTAGAGAGCTTTAAAACACAGTTTTTTTTAGAAGGAGACAATATTCTAAAATAGCGGTTTATTTCCTTATCATCATAACCTAAAATTATGGAACGTTAAGAACAACCCTGCTTTGGTGTAAGTATGCAAGATCCCTTATCTAGGATTGACCTGAATCTTTTAGTTGCGTTTCAAGTGTTAATGCAAGAAAAGAATGTAACCCGCGCCGCTGAACGCCTGTTCGTAACTCAACCAGCGATGAGCAAAACGCTTAATCGCTTGCGAAACCTAATTGACGATGAACTATTCGTACGCTCGTCACATGGTTTAACGCCTACGCCCAAGACTCTGGAGCTAGAAAAGCCTGTTAACCATATTTTGAGCCAGCTGACTGAGCTGATGGTCACCAATCAAGAGTTTGACCCAGTCAATACGGCGGCGACCATATCTTTAGCAACGCTAGGTACCTCTGCCAGCGTTGGCATGCCAACCTTCATCAACAAACTAAGGCAAAATGCGCCTAAATTGATGTTGATCAGCCAAAATATCGATGACAAATGGGAAGAACGCCTACGTTCTGGAAGCCTAGATTTTGCTATCGTTGCGAAGAACAAATTCAGCGATGATTTTGTCACGCACAAGCTTATGAACATCAAGCCTGTTCTATATATGCGCAAAGACCATCCTTTGGCTGAAGTGGACCATATTACGCTCGAACTTCGCCGCGAATATCAGCACATGGCGGTGTACTTTCCTAACTTTGAGACCACCCGCGAAGAAATGCAGAAGCTGTTTGCATCGTTCGGGATTTTATCGAATGTTCCTTTTCTAACGACCAATCTTCTTGTTTGCCTCGAAACCTTACGCGAGACCGACATGTTAATGATTGCCTCAGATCGACTGATGGACTCGTCACTTGTTAGCGACCATTTCGTAAGCAAGCCCTTAGACGACTTAATCAATCTAAAGATTGACGCTCTTACCCTAGTTCAACACGTTAGAACAAAAAACTCGGCGCTGCACCAATACTTAACTAAGCTAATCGTTGATAGTTTTACCGAAGGCGTTCTGGTTTAATAGCTCTCGGACAAGAGATCAGCTGACAGCCTAGCCATGAGCAAAGTTGCGATCATCACCGGTTCAAGCCGAGGAATTGGCGCAGCAACAGCAATAAGATTGGCCAATGACGGTTTCAATATTTGCGTTAACTATCATCGCGACCAAGCCGCAGCAAACCAAATTGTTAAGCAAATTGAATCGCTGGGCCGAAACGCTATCGCAGTCCAAGCAGATGTATCTAATGAGCAGCAGGTTAAGGGATTGTTCGAGCAGTCAGATCGACAATTAGGCCAACTTTTCGCACTCGTTAACAACGCAGGAATTCTTCGGCAACAAAGTAGATTGGTTGATATGAATGCGCAACGTATAAATGAAGTGCTAGCAACCAATGTCACAGGCACTTTCCTATGCAGCAAATATGCGATTAGCAGAATGTCACCGAAGAACGGTGGCGACGGCGGGGTTATCGTAAATGTGTCCTCCGCTGCAGCAAGACTTGGTGCTGCGAACGAATACATCGACTAGGCGGCATCTAAAGGCGCCATCGATACATTGACCATCGGTCTTGCAGCAGAAGTTGCTGATGAATCAATTCGAGTAAACGCAGTACGGCCGGGATTTATCTACACAGACATGCACGCTTCAGGCGGCGAAGCCGACCGAGTGGATAGATTGAAAAGCTCACTGCCAATAAAACGTGGCGGCGACGCAAGTGAAGTTGCTGCGGCGGTCTCATGGTTAATTTCAGATCAATCAAGTTATACCACTGGGGCGTTTATCGAAGTCTCCGGCGGACGCTAGAAGGCTCCGGCGGGCGCTAAGCGTCAAACGCAATAGCGTCTATAGCCCTGAAAGAACCTTCAGCCGAGCCACGATCGCGGCGATGCCATCATCCTCGGCATCATATTTGCCAAATAACCAATCCATGATTACTGGGTCTTGTACGTCAAGCAAGCGCTGAAAATCGAGTTGCTCAGCGCTGCTTAGAGATTGATAGTCGCTATCTAGAAAGCGATTAAACAACACGTCTAACTCTCGAACGCCACGTCGGCAGCGCCACACTAGTTGTTTTGCATCAAGCATGTGTTATTAATCGTTTTCTAATAGTAAAACTGGCTTTGTCGCTTTAAAAGAATCTAAAGCGAACGCTCAGCAATCATTTTCTTGATTTCGCCAATAGCCTTGCCTGGATTCAAACCTTTTGGACATGTATTAGTACAGTTCATAATGGTATGGCAGCGATATAACTTGAACGGATCTTCAAGTGAATCCAAGCGCTCTCCAGTTGCTTCGTCGCGGCTGTCAGCTAGCCAACGATAGCTTTGCAATAGAATTGCAGGGCCTAGATACTTATTGCTATTCCACCAGTAGCTTGGGCATGAAGTCGAGCAACAAGCACACAAGATACACTCATATAAGCCATCAAGCTTTTCGCGGTCTTCTTTTGACTGCAAACGCTCAGCAGCTAACGACACTGGAGTTTTGGTTTTCAACCATGGCTCAACCGATGCGTATTGCGCATAGAAGTGAGTCATATCTGGCACCAAATCTTTAACCACCGACATGTGAGGAAGCGGATAAACAGCCACGTCACCTTTACACTCATCTACACCTTTAGTGCAGGCCAATGTGTTGGTGCCGTCGATATTCATTGCACATGAACCACAAATGCCTTCGCGACATGAGCGACGGAAAGTCAGCGTTGGGTCGATTTCATTTTTGATCTTGATTAAGGCGTCAAGAACCATTGGCCCACAGTTATCCATATCAATATCGTAGGTATCTGTGTGCGGGTTCTTATCGTCGTCTGGAGACCAACGGTAAATCTTAAACGAACGCACATTCGTGGCACCGCTTGGCGCGGGGTAATGTTCGCCTTTTTCGATTCTAGAATTCTTTGGTAAGGTAAATTCAGCCATTTTTAAACTCCTCTTAAACCTTTAATATACGCGCAATTTTTAGTAAACGCGGGGCTTGGGCTTGATGTACTCGACATCATCCGTCATCGTGTATGAGTGAACTGGGCGAAAATCGATGGTCGTATTATGCTGGTCATCGCACCAAGTAAGCGTGTGTTTCATCCAGTTTTCGTCATCGCGATCTGGCATATCGTCCCGAGCATGAGCGCCTCGACTTTCGTCACGATTAGCCGCAGAATTCATGGTCACAACCGCTTGGCTAAGTAAGTTTTCTAGCTCAAGCGTTTCGATTAAATCAGTATTCCAAATCAAGCCACGATCAGTGGTTTTCACATCCGCAAAAGTCGCCGCAGTCGCCGCTAGTTTTTCAACACCTTGATCCATCACTTCGCCAGTGCGAAATACAGCACAATGCGCTTGCATAGTACGTTGCATTTCTAATCGAATTTCAGCGGTTGAACGTGAACCATCAGCATAACGTAGTTTGTCTAGGCGCTCTAACGTCGCTTGGCCAGCGTCATCACTAAAGCTAGACATTGGCTCACTTGGATCAACCGTATCTTTAGCACGTAGCGCAGCAGCTCGACCGAACACAATCAAATCAAGCAAAGAATTCGAACCTAAACGATTGGCGCCGTGCACAGAAACACATGCCGCTTCACCAATGGCCATCAAACCTGGTACCACACTGTCTGGGTCACCATCTTTGAGAGTTAGAACTTCGCCATGATAATTTGTTGGGATGCCACCCATGTTGTAATGCACCGTGGGCAATACTGGGATTGGCTCTTTAGTTACATCTACACCAGCGAAAATCTTAGCTGATTCAGAGATGCCTGGTAAACGCTCGTCTAGTAACTCAGCACCTAAGTGCTCAAGATGTAAATAGATGTGATCTTTATCAGGTCCAACGCCCCGGCCTTCGTTGATTTCAATTGTCATAGACCGAGAAACAACATCACGCGACGCCAAGTCTTTTGCGTTTGGTGCATAACGCTCCATAAAACGCTCGCCTTCTGAGTTGGTCAAGTAACCACCTTCACCACGCGCTCCCTCTGTGATCAAACAGCCCGCGCCGTATATACCAGTCGGATGGAATTGAACAAACTCCATATCTTGAAGTGGCAAGCCAGCTCGCAAGACCATGGCATTGCCGTCACCCGTACAGGTATGAGCCGACGTCGCTGAGAAGTAAGACCGTCCATATCCGCCGGTGGCTAATACAACTTGCTTAGCGCGGTAGCGGTGAATAATCCCGGTAGCCATATCAATGGCCATAACACCGCGACATTCTCCATCTTCCATTATTAAGTCAAGCGCGAAGAACTCGATGAAAAATTGTGCATCGTGCTTAAGGGCTTGTTGATAAAGGGTGTGTAGAATCGCGTGGCCAGTTCGGTCAGCCGCCGCACAGGTACGTAATGCTTGGCCTTCACCATAGTGAGTTGTCATACCACCGAATGCTCGCTGGTAGATCTTGCCTTCTTCGGTACGAGAGAACGGCACTCCATAGTGCTCTAACTCATAGACCGCCGCTGGCGCATTACGGCACATGTACTCAATTGAATCTTGGTCACCCAACCAATCAGAGCCCTTGACCGTGTCATACATATGGAAGCGCCAATCGTCTTCGCTCATATTACCCAATGCAGCACTCATACCCCCTTGCGCGGCAACAGTATGACTTCGAGTTGGAAATACTTTGGTTAAACATGCAGTTGATAAACCAGCTGATGCCATGCCAAATGTGGCACGCAAACCGGCACCGCCGGCGCCGACCACTACAACATCGAATGAGTGATCAATAATTTGATAATCGCCTTTCACGAGTCAGCCTCCTACAGCAACTTTTAGAACAGCAATGACGGCTAATACGGCCATAACTACTGCTGCGAATTTTGTACTTAAAAGCAAAACTAGATTAATCCACTTAGTCGGCACGTAGTCTTCTATAACTACTTGCAGGCCAGTTTGCGCGTGGAATAACGCCGTCAATGTGAACAGCAATACTATCGCAGCATTTACCGGCGAGCTTAACCAAGCTTGGGCTTGGGCATGCGTGCCGTTAGCCAGTGATAAAATCGAGATAACAAACCAAAGGCCCATCGGAATTAAGGCGATAGCGGTAACACGCTGCCACCACCAATGCGAAAAACCGTGCTTTGCCGAGCCAAGGCCTGTGGCTTTAGAGAGTGGACTACGATATTTCATTAGACACCTCCATTAAGGGCAACAATAACAGTGATCAAGGTTAGAACCGAGGCCACTCCGACTACTACGTAGCCTGATTTATATAGGTTTTCCATGTCGTAACCCTTGCCAGCGTCCCAAAATAAATGGCGCACACCGTTACACATGTGATAGAAAAAAGCGAATGCCCACGCTAAAAGGAATAGCTTGGCAAACCAGTGAGAAAACACAGCTTGCAGCTCAGCATAGGTTTCTGGGCCGGAAGCAATTGCCATCAACCAATAAATCAATACTGGTGTGCTAATCGCGAGGAATGAACCCATGATACGATGTGTGATCGATAACACCATGGTGATCTGCGGCTTGTACACCGACAGGTGGGGAGAAAGGGGTCTCTCTTTTTGCATAATCAGAGTTACTCTTGTTTTGAACGGTTTAGAATTCTTTTACGCAGGGCCAATATCTGGCTCGATATTGAAAAGGCCCAAAAATAGCTGCTCTCAAGCTGCGCGCATTCTACAACAACTGCCGCCTAAGTGGCAGTTCGAAGACTGAAAACTTTGGTTTTAGCCAGCATTTATCTACTAAATAACGATATTTACTCTTTATCGAGCCGAACTAAAGCGAATTGCAGATACTTTTGTCGATTAGGTGTCGTCATTGTCTAAAAGAATCACGACAAAAACTAACCAGCCCAGCAAAGCCGAATAGGCTAAAAATCGTAACAACGCCCTTTTGATTCCCAATCGCCATAACGAGTCGGTTCTAAGCCTTTGGGGCCTCCGACCTCTTTGACATTTGCAGAAGCGCCATTATTTAATTGGAAGCTTTGTTGCTTATTCTTATCATCGCGTGGGGACTCTGAGGGTGTCGGTAAAATACCTTCCGACGAGTGTGTCTCGCGCTCCGCATTGATCTCGCTTTGGGCTACTTTATCAGTTTTAGTCATATCGTTATGGCGCTAAATGGGCGCTCAACATCAGTGATTTTCGACAAGGCCAATGATAGCATGCAGAGCTGTTATTATTTTTCACGTATGTCAATCGTTAAACCTATCTGAAATGCTAAGCAAACTGAACAACATCTCATTACTTAAATTCTCTGGTACCGACACCGTAAGCTTTTTACAAGGTCAGTTAACCAATGACCTCAGCTCACTTGAAGGTCAGTGGCAATTCAGCGGCTATTGTAGCCCTAAAGGTCGTTTACTAGCGCTTTTTCAGCTTTGGCGTGAAGATAACGATGTTTACGCACTAATTGACAGTAGTTTGCTTGAGGCGACCGTCAAACGGCTTAAAATGTTCATAATGCGCAGCAAGGTGACGATTGAGGTTGTCGAGCAGGTCGAAATTTCCCCCCTCTTCAATCAAGAAAGCGCTAAATTTTCGATAACGAGCGAAGATCAATCTCGCCTCCTACATCATGGCACGCGAGCTCTGAAAATTAACTTTTACCCAGAGGCGACTGTCTCGACCACTAACAATGACTCCATTAGCAAAGATACCCCTAATTCCGCGGATGAAGCCTGGGCCTTAAGTTGCATTGAAGCTGCAGAGCCTACAATTACCTCAGATAATGTTGAGCTATTTGTGCCGCAGATGGTGAATTTGGATTTACTTGACGGAATCAACTTTAGAAAAGGCTGTTATACCGGACAAGAAATCGTCGCACGCATGCACTATCTAGGTAAACTCAAACAACGAATGTTTATTTGCGACGTAACAAATCACGAAAGCGCCACTGCAATAGCCGGAGAAAAAATAGTGAGCATCGTTGATGGTGCTGAACGCAATGCTGGTAACGTAGTATCGGCTGTCGAAGGCAAGGCTCTAGCAGTGGTTCGTATGGAAATGCTAAGTGCAACATTACGAAGTGAATCTGGTAGTGAGCTGCGGATCAGTGAGCGTCAAGCCTATGAGATCTCCGACTTAACTTAGAGTCATGAGTTAAATGACATGGGCATACGGGCATTAACCGCATGCGCATGCCGCGGCACTCAAAATTGGCTAATACTCAACCGAAGGTCTGACATGCCTGAATACTGCCGGTTTTCATACCTTGTTGAAACCAATGTATTCGTTCCTTAGAGCTGCCGTGAGTAAAATTTTCACGTCGAGGAGCGCGCCCCGCTCGACGCATAATCGTATCATCACCTACCGCCTCGGCAGCACGAATACCTTCCTCAATATCACCGGCTTCAAGTATCGTATTGCGCCTTTCGGTATGGTTGATCCAGATACCGGCGAAACAATCAGCCTGCAACTCCATGTTGACAGATAATGCATTTGCTTTTGCTTTCGAGGCACGAGCCTGTTGTTGACGAACATCGCTGGCAATCCCAACGATGTTTTGAATGTGGTGACCCACTTCGTGCGCTATGACATAAGCAAAAGCAAAATCACCTGATGCCCCCATTCGTTTAAGGTCACTTAAAAAGCTAAGGTCGATGTATATTTGATAATCGCCCGGGCAATAAAACGGGCCAGATGCTGCAGAATTAACCCCACATGCTGAACGAACCTGATCTTCATACAGCACAAGTTTAGGAGGTTGATAGGTTTGCCCAGACTGAGCAAAAATAGCGCTCCATGTGTCTTCAGTTTCGGCCAGAATAGTGCTCACAAATTGCGCAGCTTCATCATTTTGTGCGGTACTCGCTCTGTTTGCTGACGGTTGTTGTACGTGCTGGTTCTGAGTGCCTACAAACAAAGACAAAACCTTTTGCACATCTTCACCGAAAAACAAGCCCACTAATATAAGCAAAATAGCGGCGCCACCGCCCGCTCCCCTTTTTGTCCGCATCATAGGCCGGCCCCTACGATCTTCTACGTTTCTACTTTGTCTTCGTCCTCGCCAGCGCATTGCTGCTCCCCCTCTTTATTGGATAATGACTATTATTTAAACTGCTACCAAAATTAACTGTGAGATTGAAGCAACTTGACCACTTCGCTTGTCATAACACTTAGATCTCCAAGGTTAGTCATGCTATCAACTTGATCAGCAACCAGCATAGCCTCGCGGCTAGCGGCGCTAATATCGTCGTAGCCATACATTCCTGAAGAACCTGCTAATTTATGAAGAAAACTTCGGAGCTCCGACAGCTCATCGAGAGTTGCCTCTTCGCTCTCTATTGCAATTAGGTGATCAGACAGCACCTGCACTTTCTCTTCTAAACTGCTTTTGTAACGTTCTTTGAGGGCTAATACTTGTGGAGAATCTTGGTCAATCATAATTTTAGGGTGATTTTTTTTGTTACAACCGCTCTTTACTCAATCGGCGGCTAAATAAAGTCTACGTTTATTGCTCTAGCGCAAGATTCATGACTCGTATAACGTCATCAATCTCAACAGGCTTAATCAAGTAGTCGAAGCAACCAAGTTGCTCGGCTTTAGCACGATCAGATTCAACAGTCGAAGCGCTCATAATGGCCACAGGAGTAGTGTTGCCTTTGGCCTGCAGCTCAGCAAGAACATCATAGCCAGTCATAATTGGCATGTGAATATCCATTAAAACAAAATCAAATTCTTGACTCTCTAAGGCATTCAGCGCGAGTTCGCCATTATCAACATGGCTTACTTGGTAGCCGCGCTCGGAGAGCATCATGACAATCAAATCAGCGATATCATAATCATCTTCGGCCAATAGTATTTTAGCTTGCTTAAACGACGGCGCTACAGCAGCTATTGGCTCTAGTGTCGCGTTTAATTGAGGAGCAGGTATTTCAAAATTAACTTGTGTACCAGAACTCAGTACAGAAGAAATTTCCAGTTCGCCGCCCATCAACTCGATAATCCGCTCTGTAATGGTCAAACCTAAGCCGGTTCCCGTTTTGCCAGTATCGGCGGCTTGCCAAAAAGGGAGCTTAATTTTTGCTAAGTTTTCTTCGCTAATCCCAGGACCAGTATCAGATACCTCTACTTTCAAGAAATCATTGGACAATACCGCCGTTAGTCGAACAGATCCAGAGTCAGTGAACTTAATAGCGTTTCCAAGAAGATTAATCAGACACTGCCGCAAACGGCTATCATCCGTAACCACCATCATTGGTTGCTCGAAGTCCAGTTCAACGAAAAAATCTATGTGCTTGGCATCGCTTAATGGCTTAAGTAATAGCTTCACATCGTTGAATATTTCAGCAAGGTCGGTAGCCTTCGGTCTTACGACTATTTCGTCAGAATCTAACTTTCCATGATCGAGTAGATTTTCAACCAAAGAAAGAAGGTGCTTACTCGACCGTTGAACCGCTCTTAAATGTTGAACTTTGTCATTCTCAGAGCTTTCATCACTGGCGCTCTCGAGTGCTTGCTTAACCAAATTGGTATAGCCCATGATCGACGTCAAGGGCGTTCTAAACTCGTGCGACACACCAGAAAGAAAGCTAGTTTGTAAGCGAGATGCTTCTTCAAGCTGTACGTTTTTTTGCTCTAGCATCTCGGACGCAGTTTCGAGTTGCTTCATCAATATAATCTGTTGCTCAACAAGCAACTCGTTTTCATTGGCTTTTTGCTGCAACAACTGCCGTTGGTCTGCCTGCACGCTAGCGTTTGAAATTAACACCGTTAAAAAGGTTGAGCCCGGTAATAAGCTTACCGAAACCTTTTTACCAGAAGGGCTTTCGACCAGGGGCAGATCAAGCTCGGTATGTGCGTCGAGACCAAACATAAAATCAACGCAATCATCAGCATTGGCACCAGTAATGACACCAGTATAACCATAGCTTTCGAGATTCTCGCTAGCATCAATGACACGCATAGATTGATCAACACAAAAATACGCCAACTCCAGCTTCTCGAATAGCTGCTGATTTATATGTTGTTGTAAGTTAGTTTCTACCATATTGAGTGCAATGTCCCTCTTGGTTTTTAACCTTTCCAATAGTTAGAAATCTAACTGAATGTTCTGAGCCCAAGAAAAGTGTTAACCGATCTCTGAGACCAATGCTTCAAAAAGTGCCTTTACGTTCTGACCTTCTTTAGCGCTGGTTTCAAATGTCTGCCAGCCCTGCTCCTCAAAATACGCAGTTTGCTCAGCATCAATATGCCAGTCTTCCAAATCAGCCTTGTTCAACGCCACAACGGTCGGCACTTCACCTATGCGTTCTTTAACAACTTGCCAAATATCTTTGATATCACGAACGGTGCTTTGTCGAGTACCATCGCACACCAAAACGATTCCATTAGCGCCAACCAGATAACTGGCATTAATTGGCGACAATGAGTCTCTTCCGGCAACATCCCAAACAATCAGCTTGGTATCGTTTATAAACGCGGTATCGATCTTAACGCCGATCGTGGTCAGATACTTTTCAGAAAATACATTGTTTACAAATTTTTGCGTAAGGCTGGTTTTACCGACCGAAAAGTCACCGACCATGCATATTTTTTTCTTTAACATAAGTGGATACTTTCTATTGGGTGGAGGTATAAAGGCAGCTATGGTTAACTACTGTTCTAGCTAGAAGGGTCTTCAACATTTTCTTGGTTTAAAGAGCCGTCAGCGTTTTCTTGGATTAAAGAGCCGTCAGCGTTTCGCGTATCCACTTCAGCTTTATTAGCAATGACCGAAACCCAACGGTTTCCAGCGAATAGAGCGCTAATAAACGTCAAATTTTTTGGCGAGAGACTACCACCAATTTGCACTATCGTGGCATCGGTTCGCGCCGCGCTAGACATTCGAATAGTTCTAAGGTCACGCTCACTAAAATTGGCGCGCAGCACGTCAGACACCGACTCAAAGGAAGCCGAGAGTGCGGAGATAGTAAGTCTGCCATCGGCAGCCAATTGTCTGATTCTGGCATCGTTCTCAGTGAGCCACGTAATTGGCGCTTCGCCATAGAGATAAATTTTCTCAGCGCGCACCGACAAATAGACCCCGGCAGGCAAGGTCAGTTCGTTACGAAAACGCTGGAGCTCCATATCAACCTCTAGCGAGCGAAACGGAATGGTTCGAAAGTCGAGAACCTCAGGCTGTATACCATAAGCCTGAAAAGAGCCATACGGTATTTTTGCATCTGGGTCCTTTAAACCTTCAACAACGAGGCGGTCGTCACTCCAATAAACATCCGTCGCCGCGATCCCCGGAGTTTGGCGGAGATAATACTCTACGGTGCTAATCTTACTGCTCTGCATAAACCACACATAAATAAAGCCAAGCGCAATAAGAGCGGCAACAACCAAGGGCCATCGCCTCTTAGCTGTTTTTTCGCCATCATCACCAACTTTGACTTCGGCACCTTCTTTTAGACGAAGCTGCAGTAGCGGATGCATATAACTTTCCACACCCTCAAAGCGCTCCACATTGCCATCAAAAGAAGCTATTTCATTAGCGTAATCGGTGCGAATTTTGTACAAAGCATCATAAAGATCACCTTTGAGTGCTTCTGGAGCGTTGCCTTGAATGACACAGGCCAACATAAGTGTTGGACCATGAGCCACCCAAACGTTATGGTCGCCAACTTTCAAATCAGTCAGCATGGCAGATCGGTCGCGTGAAAACGAGTCTTGTACAAAGCTTTGAATTGCCGAAAACATCGCACTTACGGCATCGCCATCAAGTCCTTCAACTTGTTCAGAAGTAACCTCTGAGACTTGCATTCCAGACTCGCGGTCAATCAAATAGACGTGCTCAACCCGATAAAGCAAAGACTGACGCAGGGCCAACTCAGCATACGGAATGCCCGTGCGAAACGACTGTATGCGAGTTCGGATACCACTGACTGAGGTTGCCGACTCGACAGTTTTATTTATGGTCACCATCAAGGACGCTATCGCTTGAGATATCGCCCTGCGAATGGCTGGCGCCATTACAGGATATAAAATCTCTGCATAATCCTCAGGCTCTGACCTAATTGCGTACTTAAGACTCGACGATACAGGGTCTTTAAGAGAAGAAACTAAAGCGTCGCTATCAGTCTTACTAATCGCAGGAGCAAGAACCTCCGCAACATCCCTTGTTCGGCTTTCTACATTATCAATGCGCTCTTTAAGAGCGGCCAACTCGCTTGAGTTTGCGCCGTTGAGTATCTCACGAAGCTCATCAATCTGATGATGATCATCCATTTGAGTCATCGAAATAAACGCTCGAAACTTATTGGCCTAAGAGCCGCGTAGTTTAATCGCTACTTCATCCAGCAACAGAGCCAATGACTGACGCCCTACTTTATCGTTTTGCAGTTCTTCTTTTTGCTGATCGAGTTGCGAGGTTAATTCAGCTTGGCTAGCGAGTGTGCGGTCCATCAAATCTTGGTGGCTCTCTTCAAGAGAAACACGCACAGCAGCCAGATCTTGATTTGCTTGATCTTCCATCGTGGCTATGGCGTTTTGTAATGCCGCCTCAGCTTCACGCAAGGTGTTTTGCAAAGAGTGCAGCTCAGTATCGCGAACCGATTTTTCTTCTGCGATCTGTTTATCTAAACGGACAAGTGATTCATTGACAGTGCCATCCATATTTGACATTTTGTCTATTAGCTTTTCCTTGAGTTGATCCACATCGGCTTCAAGCCTTGCTTCTAACTCGGAAAAACGCTGCTCAAAACTGGCGACATACTTGCCGAATAGAATGTCCCTAACTTTCTCAATATCGCCAAGGCCAGGGTTAATAACTTCGGCGCTAGGGCGTTTCTTTTTTTCGGACATAATGACCTCTGAAATTTGCATCAACCCATTAGAGGTTGAACGTGCTTAAACGGCTAATCGTTCAAGCGATAGTATTGCTTAAATTACTTGGTATGTTCCAATCGATAACCGTGACGGTAAACGGATGTTAACTGCCAGTGTTCCTGTTCATCAAGCTTTAATTTGGTACGAAGACGACTGACATGCGTATCGACCGTACGAGTATTCAATTTTGAGCTTGTACCCCACACCATTTCGAGCAAATGTCCCCTAGATATAACGCGACCCAAGTTTTTAAACATAAACAATGTCAGTTCGTACTCTTTTTGAGTCATATCAACAATATCTCCATTGAGAGTGACATGACGCAGACGGGTATCTATTTTATAAGGCGGGACATCATAGTTATCTGATGTGTGCTCGTCTCCGAAACCCATCCGTCGGGCAATGGCATTAACGCGAGCCATAGTTTCTTTATGACGAACAGGCTTTGCCATATAGTCATCGGCGCCCGCTTCGAGTGCCTGAACGATATCCGCTTCGGAATCACGCTGCGTTATAAATACAACCGGCACCACAGTATCCACATGAGCCCGCAGATGCTTCAACACATCCAAACCGCAGAGCTTTGGCACCATCCAGTCAAGCAGCACCAGATCATAGCTATCTTGCTTATAAGCTCGCACAAAGGCGTTGCCATCGGCAAAGACGTCACATTGATGGTTTGCCTCTTCAAGCCAAACGGTTAATAAATCTGCTTGATCTTGATCGTCCTCTAAAATAGCAATTCGCATATTTTTTACTTGCCCCCATCGGGTGGTGTTTTGGTTCTTTGTGCTGTGTCTGTGTACTAGCGTATGCATCTGTATTTGAATGCATGTGCCCGCCCCAAGCTACAATGTAAAGTTTAGTGCCATAAAAAGCAAATTCTGACACATTCTGTGCATCGACAAAGGCCAACGAATAAGTAATGTAGAGGCTTATTCAAAGTTATGCTAACGTTAATCACCTTCTTGAAGTGCCGGTAACCATTAGCTACTGATGTGCGAGATCGAACAGCGTTCTGAACTTGGTGCTACAGGCCGCGACTTTCTATCTACATACTTTCTATCTAAAATTATAAGCCACAAGCTCTACTCTAACAGCTTTGATCTTCAAGCACTCATTAACAACACTAGGACCAAACAAATTTAGGCATGACTGACTCAAAAAAATTACTTATCGGCGGCAATGGCCAACAAACTGTCTATATGGACGCCAGCATGGCCAATCGTCACGGCATGGTTGCTGGAGCTACAGGTACTGGTAAAACAGTAACCTTGCAAATTTTAGCAGAAAATTTTTCTAAGATTGGTGTTCCTGTTTTTCTCGCAGACGTTAAAGGCGATGTTTCGGGCGTCGGCAAGGCAGCCAAACCACACCCTAAAATTGATGAACGTATCGATACCATCGGCATTGATAACTATCAGATGAGCCCAAGCCCAGTAGTATTCTGGGATTTGTTTGGTAAGAAGGGCCACCCTATTAGAACGACCGTCAGCGAAATTGGCCCGCTACTACTATCTAACCTACTTGAACTGAATGAAACCCAAACCGGCATTCTGTATTCATGCTTTAAAATAGCCGATGATCAAGGCATGTTGATTTTAGATCTAAAAGATCTACGTTCAATGCTTATATGGATGGGAGATAACCGAGCTGAGCTAAAATCTGAGTACGGCAATATTTCCACTGCCAGCATTGGTGCAATTCAACGTGGTTTACTTGTACTTGAAGAGCAAGGAGCTGAATTTTTACTCGGCGAACCCGCCATTGAATTGCAAGACCTGATGAGCCTAGATTTCTCTGGTCGAGGCGTGATCAATATTTTGGATGCCAGCAACCTAATTCAGAGTTCGCCTAAGCTTTATTCAACATTCTTGTTATGGCTATTATCTGAACTCTTCGAAACTCTTCCTGAAGTTGGTGACGCCGACAAACCCAAATTCGTTATGTTCTTTGATGAGGCACATTTACTGTTTGACGATGCGCCGAAGGTATTGATCGATAAAATCGAGCAAGTGGTTCGATTAATTCGTTCAAAAGGTGTGGGGATCTACTTTATCTCGCAAAGCCCGCTAGATATACCTGAAGAAATTCTTGGCCAGCTTGGCTTGAAAATTCAACATGCTTTGAGAGCGTTCACGCCCAAAGATCAAAAAGCGGTTAAAACCGTCGCTGGAACCTTTCGCGCCAACCCTGAAATCGATACCGGCAAGGTTATTACCGAACTCGGTGTTGGTGAAGCTTTGGTAAGCACGCTTAATGCTGAAGGTATTCCAACGCAAGTGGAGCAAATCTTGATCCGACCACCTGAATCCCGTATCGGGCCGATGAATGATAGCGAACGTAAAGAGCAAATCTCTCGCTCGCCTTATCGTGGTCGATACGACCAACCGCTTGACCGCGAATCAGCTTATGAAATGCTGATAAAGCGCGCAGAAGCCTCCGCGGCCGAAGAAGATGCCATTGAGCGCGAAGAACAAGCTCGCGCGGCAGCTGAGAAAAGCGCTAAACCTCGTCGAAGCTCCAGCAGACAGACTCCAACTGAAGCCTTTATCAAGAGTGCAGCTCGATCAATAGGCTCTCAATTAGGTCGCCGAGTAATTCGCGGCATCTTAGGCTCGCTTTTCAAAGGCTGATATTAAAGACTAACTATGGCCATCTGCCTATCTAAAACAGATTTAGGATGGCTTATTAGCCTAATGTAATACTCAGTATTTAAAGCGTAAAAGGCGGTTAAAAACTGTTTTTCCCTATCGGGAGATGGGCTATAATCGCCACCGATTTCAAACTAGGCCTGCTATCAAATATTCAATTTGGTATCAAACAGTTAAATTGGCTAGAAGATCGAGCGCAATACGACGCTGTTGATTCGGCCATATTAAAGTAAACATAGAAAAGGTGTTCCAATGAGTGAAGAGCAAATGAATGATTCAACGTTTGGTCGACTATTTATCATCATGATTATCGCCATGAT
>CAKZRZ010000300.1 GCA_937918955.1 uncultured Arenicella sp. | reverse complement strand
GGTTTGTTTGCCGTGTGCTCTAAAGAGCCAAAGGTTTGGATCGATGAAACCTTACCGTCTCGCACCACAGCAACAGCTAGGGCGACCATATCACTATCTTTGAATATCGCTGGCAACTCTGATTCGAAGGTACTTGTTGTTGCTGTATTTGCGCTTGTACTTGCGTTCGCACTAAAGGCAAAAACGCTCGCAGCCAAACACCAAAGAAGCTGTTGTTTCAAAACGATCAAACGCCGATCTAAACACACAGGATTACTCACTTCATCGCCACCCAAAAATCGCTTTTTTATACATTGTTGGTCTTCACCAAATACTAGTCGAGCGCACAGAAAAAAAGCCAACTAAATAATTAGCTGGCTTTAATTCAGTCGCTAGCGACATTGATCTAAATCACTAGCCCAATACCGTTTAGCTTAGATATCGAATAATGTCGTCCGACTCGTACATCCATTCGACTTCACCGCCGGCCTGCTCAATGCGCAAACACGGCACTTGAGTTTTGCCACCACCTTGCATTAGAGCCTGCGCATGTGTGCCATCGGAAGTACTTCGCAACTCTAAGTCAAAGTCTTTTCCACGCAGAAACATCAACACTTTCTGGCAGAAGAAACAGTACTTGCTGTAGTACAGGGCGAGTTTCGGTTCCATTTTTATGACGCTTTTTTAGTAGTAGATTGAGTCACAATTTCGATCAACTCTACTTCAAAAATCAGAGCTTGGTTCGGACCGATGCTAGCAGGGCCACGTTCGCCATAAGCGAGGTCGGATGGAATTGTGAACTTATATTTTGCGCCCTCTTGCATCAACTGCAAACCTTCGCTAAAACCAGGGATCACATTGGTGACGCCGAAATCAGCTGGCGCACCACGATCATACGAGCTATCGAATTTAGTGCCGTCAATCAAGGTGCCAGTATAGTGAACCTTGATGGTGTCAGTGGTAGTTGGCTTTGCACCTTTACCAGCGCGCAAAACTTCGTACTGCAAACCGCTTGCGGTGGTCACCACGCCTGACTTCTTGCCGTTTTGCGCCAAGAAAGCGTCGCCCTTAGCTTTGTTCTCATCAAGAGTTGCTTGATAGCGTTCTTGCTGCTTTTGCTGAAACGCCACTTGGGTTTGCTGCATCTGCTCAGGGGTTAAACGAGAATCTTTCTCTGCAAACACATCTTCAAACGCCAACATCATGGCATTAACATCAATATCATTTTGCAGGTTTTGACGCTTCATATCAGATGCGATCTGCATACCAAAGGTGTAGCCCAACTTGGCCGCTTCGGTCTCCATGTTTACTTTCGAGGTATCCGCTGCGTGTGCAGTATTCTCTGGGTTATAGGCTGAAGTCAAATAGATGCCTGTACTCGCAATGGCAACGCCTGTAGCCAATAAAATGCTTTTAGTTAAACTCATTATTGTAATTCTCCTGTGCTCAAATCTATGAGACCTGTTTGGGTAATTTTTTATTGTATTGTTTATTTTTGTAGGGGGCTAAACTTTGCCATCATTGTAATCAATGATCAAAAAACGCTAAGACGCCTGCTCAGCCTCGAACATTCTTTTTTCGCTAACTTCCTCAGAAAATTGCTCGATAAAGTCTTCTAAAGTCATAACCGTTTGTGCCTTGCTGCCAAAGCGGCGCACGGCAACCGTGCCCTCTTCGGCTTCTCGCTTACCAATACATAAGATCGCTGGTGTCTTTTGCAAGCTGTGTTCACGAACCTTGTAACCAATTTTTTCGTTACGTAAGTCCACCTCAGCGCGCATGCCCGCATTTCTTAAAGCGTTCGCAACTTCTTGCGCGTAGTCATTCGCGTCAGAAACAATGGTGGCAACCATTACTTGCTGCGGAGCTAACCATGCAGGCATGGCACCAGCATGCTGTTCAATCAAAATGCCTAAGAAGCGTTCAATCGAACCTAAAATCGCGCGATGCACCATCACAGGAACTTGCTTGCTGCCATCTTCGGCAATGTACTCCGCACCTAAGCGACCAGGCATTGAGAAATCCACTTGAACCGTGCCGCATTGCCATACTCGGCCAATACAGTCTTTCAGTGAAAATTCAATTTTCGGGCCGTAAAACGCGCCCTCACCGGGCTGTAGCTCCCAATCTAAACCATTCTCGTTCAAAGCTTGCTCAAGCGCCAACTCAGATCGATCCCAGTCTTCGTCACTGCCAACGCGCTGTTCGGGGCGAGTTGATAGTTTGTAAATCACTTCGTCAAAACCAAAGTCCGCGTACACCTCGTGCAGGAAGTCGATAAACTCTTTAACTTCACTCTGAATTTGCTCTTCAGTACAAAAGATATGCGCATCATCTTGCACAAAGCTTCGTACTCTCATAATTCCGTGAAGCGAACCGGATAGCTCATTACGATGACACGAACCAAACTCGGCCAAACGCAAGGGCAAATCTCGGTAACTTTTTAAGCCTTGGTTAAATACTTGCACATGACACGGGCAATTCATTGGCTTAACGGCGAACTTGCGCTCGTCACTGCTTAGGGTAAACATGTCGTCGCCGAACTTATCGGCATGACCTGATTTTTCCCACAATGAAATATCAACAAGTTGTGGCGTCTTGATCTCTTGGTAACCACGTTGATACTGCTTTTCAGCCATATAGTTTTGAACGGTTTGGTAAATTGACCAACCTTTTGGATGCCAAAACACGCTACCAGGAGCTTCATCTTGAATATGAAATAAATCTAACGCCTTTCCGAGCTTACGATGGTCGCGCTTTTCGGCTTCCTCCATACGCTTTAGGTAGGCCTTAAGTTGTTTTTTATCTGACCAAGCAGTTCCGTAAATGCGTTGCAGCTGTGCATTGTTAGAGTCGCCACGCCAGTACGAGCCGGCCAGCTTAGTAAGCTTGAAGCCGTCACGTAAAATACCGGTCGATGGTAAATGTGGGCCACGGCATAAATCTAAAAAGTCACCTTGACGATAAACTGTAATGGTTTCGCTATCAGGCAGATCGGCAATGATCTCAGCCTTATAAGCCTCGCCAATACCTTTAAAGTAGTCGATCGCCTCGGTGCGATCCCATACTTCGCGTTCAATCGCTTCGTTGCGCTTAACGATTTCCTTCATGCGCGCTTCGATTATGCCAAGATCCTCGGGCGTAAATGCTTCTTCGCGAGCGAAGTCATAATAAAAGCCATTCTCAATAGACGGACCGATGGTTACTTGTGTCTCAGGATAAAGCTCCTTTACCGCCTCGGCCATAACATGTGCCGCGTCATGGCGCAGAACTTCCAAACCTTCTTCGGTATCGCGAGTGATGATAGCTACACTCGCGTCAGTCGTTATCTCGCGCGTCAAATCCCATTGTTCTCCATTAACTTCAATGGCTACCGCATTACGGCGCAGGCCACTGCTAATGCCGTCGGCAATTTCAAGGCCAGTAATGACAGCATCGAACTGTTTTACTGCGCCATCAGGGAAAGTAATATTGATTGACATGTTTATAACTTAAGACTGTGTGTTCTTGTTAAACTCTAGGGGCAACCTAAAAGACCGAGTTACACACTCGAAACTTCATTAGTTACAGAATGCTGCATTGTAGCCTTAAAACATATTGCACTGAACCTTTAAATAGACCTTTGCGGCTCGCTTTTAA
>CAKZRZ010000299.1 GCA_937918955.1 uncultured Arenicella sp. | reverse complement strand
TGTAAAAGCCAAGGCCTCGCGAGCCACCTGTTACGACGCAGGTTTTCCCGCTCATTGAAAATAATTGGTCTAGCATGATAACCCTCTATAGTTTTGATTAGAGGGCAAGTCTATCAGGCGTGATATGAACGCCTTGTTTCAGGTTAGAGAGGTTTTAATCACTAGCTATTGGCCCATAAATCATGCTCATCACTGGCGTGCACCGTAACGCTAATAATGTCGCCAACTGAGTGTTCTGTTTCACCATTTATATAGACCAGGCCGTCAATTTCGGGGGCATCGGCTTTACTTCGTGCTACAGCTCCTTCGCCATCAACTTCGTCGATGATAACGTCGATTGTTTTGCCCACTTTTTTGCTTAGTTTATCGGTGCTGATTTTCGCTTGTAAGCCCATGAATTCCGCCAGGCGTTGTTCTTTAAGCTCATCAGGCACATGACCTTCAAGTGCGTTTGCAGGAGCGCCTTCTACAGGTGAATATGTAAATGCGCCAACACGATCTAACTGCGCCTCGTCAATAAACTCTAATAGCTGCTTAAAGTCATCATCGGTTTCACCTGGAAAACCAACGATAAAGGTGCTTCTAATGGTGATATCAGGGCAGATTTCACGCCACGTTTTGATTCGATTAAGTGTGTTGTGAATCGCCCCTGGGCGTTTCATGGCTTTTAGCACTTTAGGCGAACCGTGTTGAAACGGGATGTCCAAATACGGCAGTATTTTATCTTCGGCCATTAAAGGAATGATGTCGTCAACATGCGGGTAAGGGTACACATAATGCAATCTAACCCAAGGCGATTGTTCACCACCGATGTCACCGAGAGCATGGCAGAGGTCAATCATCTTGGTGCGCACAGGCTGACCCTTATGAAACGTTGTACGGTATTTGGTGTCCACGCCATAGGCAGAAGTGTCTTGAGAAATTACCAGTAACTCATTAACGCCCGATTTGACTAAACCTTCAGCTTCGGCGACCACTTCGTTCGCAGGTCGGCTAACTAAGTCGCCACGCATCGACGGAATAATGCAGAAGCTACATCGGTGATTACAGCCTTCTGATATTTTTAAATAAGCATAATGCCGAGGTGTTAACTTGATGCCTTGGGGCGGTACTAAATCAAGGTGAGGGTTGTACGGCGCCTTGTAAGGTAGGTGCTCTTGAACTGCGCCTAGAACTTGCGCGTAGGCATGCGGCCCAGACACGTCTAGTACACTGGGATGAATATCCGTAATGTCAGTTGCGTTAGCGCCCATACAACCCGTAACGATAACTTTGCCGTTCTCATGCAGAGCTTCGCCGATGGTATCCAGAGATTCTTTTTTGGCCGAATCAATAAAACCACAGGTATTAACCACAACCATATCGGCATCTTGATAGCTTGGCACAATTTCGTAGCCATTGGTGCGCAGTTCGGTCAATATCAATTCGGAGTCGACCAACGCTTTAGGGCAGCCTAAGCTGATAAAACCAATTTTGGGAGCTAACATACAGACCTCGGGTATCTGTCTATGCTGTCTATCGAAAATAACGATTGGCAGCGAATCTTACATCTTTAAATTCGGGCGGATTATAGCTTAAGACGCGCGATAGCGTGATCTTGTCATTTAAAAAGTCGGCATTAATTACACGGTGCGAATTAGGGTCAAGCCTTCGCTCCGTATACTTTTCGAAGCTCTTGAGCAATGACGTCAAAGCCAGCCTTAAGTTTGTCACTCGGTTGACCGTAGTTGATGCGTAGGCACTGCTGGGTATGCGGCCAATTAGGGTCGATGTCGATAAAGAAATCTTCCCCAGGAATCACAAATACCTGTTTTTCTTTAAGCCGAGCATAAAGCTCTTTGGTGCTTATCGGCAGGTCTTGGCACCATAACCAGACAAAAAATGCGCCCTCAGGCTTATGCATCAACACTGGCAGATCGGCAAACACTTCTTCAAAGCTTTCAATGGTGGAGTCTAATTGCTGGCGATAAAATGGTTTGATAATGTTCTCGGTTAGGTGTTCTATCTCGCCATCTTCGATCATTCGTGTCATGAGCGCCGCGCCAACACTATTAGGAGCTAGTGTAATAATCCCACTTAAGGCACTGATAGTATTGGTGATTTCTTTATTTGCGATTACGATGCCCGTGCGCGCGCCAGGAAGGCCGAGCTTTGAGAGTGACATGCAGAGAATCGTATTGCTATTCCAGTTAAGTTGCGCGTCAGCATAGATAACATTCGGGAACGGCTGGCCATATGCGTTATCGATAATGAGCGGAATCTCATGCGAAATCGCAAGCTCGTTGAGCCTTGCAAGCTCACGATTACCGATAACATTGCCAGTTGGATTCGTAGGGCGAGATAAGCAAATCGCGGCAATATCGTCGCCTATTTCTAAGTTGTCGAAGTCAACTCGGTATTTAAATTGCTTGTTCTCGAGCAATTCTATTTTGGGGCGATACGAGGCGAACATATCATCACTCAAGCCTGAATCGGCATAGCCAACGTATTCAGGAGAGAGCGGAAAGAGAATGCGTTTAAAGCTGCCATCTGGCATTTCACCCCCAAGCGCATTAAACAGATAGAAGAAGCTGTTTTGGCTACCGTTGGTAAGTGAAATATTGTCTGGACCGATTTGCCAGCTGAATTTTTCATTGAGATAGCCCGCTAGGACTTCTCTGAAAGTAAGTTCACCACTCGGGCCGTCGTAAATACCAACCATGCGTTCAAACAGCTTATTTTCGATCAGAAGCTCCATTTCCTTAGCAAACAAAGCTTGAGCTTCAGGAACAAATGCTGGATTGCCGCCACCTAGCATGCAAAGGTTTGGATGGTTCGAGTTGTAGGCTTCACCGAGGTCAACCATTAGTTGATTAATGCCCGATTGGCGAGTGAACTTGTTGCCAAATTTTGAGAGTTTCATGATTTTTATGATTAGTGCTTAAGAAATAGGGTGATTTAGTTGACGATATTGATCGGCTTACCGAGTAAGAACCCTTCGATATTGTCGCTCAAAACCACACTTAAGGATTGCATGGCCTGCTCGCTGGCCCAGCCTGTATGTGGCGTGATTATCACATTCTCCCTATTGGCGATCGAGAGCAGTGGCGAGTCGGGCTTTGGAGGCTCCTCGACTAGGGCGTCGAATGAAATGGCACCGATGACGTTCGACTCAATCGCGTCTACGACGTCGCCTTCGTTAACGATGCCTCCGCGTGCGGTATTGATTAAAATTGCGGTACTCTTCATTGACGCAAGTTCAGCAGCCGCAATCAAATTTTCTGTGTCTGCATTGAGGCTGCAGTGAATACTTACGATATCTGAATGCTTAAGTAAGTATTTATTGTCCACACGCTTAGCAAAGGAACAATCTTTCTCCTTACGTGAACTGTAGACTACGTTCATTCCAAGACCGTGCGCCTTTCTAGCTGTTTCGAAACCTATTTCACCTAAGCCGATAACACCGAAGGTGGCTTGGTTAATGTCGTTTAATGGGTTGCCGAAGGAGCAGAAAACAGAGCTTTTTTGCCATTCGCCATTAATCACGCGCGCGCGGTAATGGATCAACTCTCTACGTAAACATAGAGCCGAGGTAATTACGTGCTCAGCGACAGTAGTAGCGGCGTAACTTGGGATATTACTGACACTGACCCCGTGTCGTTGGCAGGCATCGATATCGATGATGTTATAGCCAGTAGCTGATACCGCAATATGTTTAATCGTTGGGCAGGCCCTCAATACCGATTCGCTAATTTTAACTTTGTTGCTTA
>CAKZRZ010000298.1 GCA_937918955.1 uncultured Arenicella sp. | reverse complement strand
AAGAGCAAGTTCTTGTAATTATCTGTGTTGATACTGACTGAATTTAAATTAGCTCACCCCTACTTTTAGGAGCACACTCATGTACAAAATGGCCGACTTGCTGCGCGCAATGATGGTAAAAAATGCTTCGGATATGTTCATTACCGCGAACGCCACTCCGAGCTTTAAGGTTGATGGCAAGATTTTTCCTATTGCTGGCAATCCGTTGGACCGTAAAGACTCTCAGGAATTGTGCTACAGCATTATGAATGAGGAACAGCGTCGTATTTTTGAGAGCGAAAAAGAGTGTAACTTCGCGATTCATCCTAAACAAATCGGCCGCTTCAGGGTTAACGTGTTTATTCAGCAAGACAGCGTCGGCATGGTGCTAAGGGCTATTAAGACCAGTATTCCGACCACCGATGAGCTAAGGATTCCTGACGTCTTGAAAAAGATGATCATGAAGAAACGTGGTTTGATGATTTTTGTTGGTGGCACAGGTACCGGTAAAAGTACCTCGATGGCCGCATTGGTGGATTATCGAAACCGCAATGCCCAAGACCATATTATTACCGTAGAAGACCCGATCGAATATTTGCACACGCATAAAAAGTCGATTGTGACTCAACGAGAAGTTGGCGTAGATACCAACTCGTTTGATATCGCGCTGATTAACGCCATGCGTCAAGCGCCCGATGTTATTCAAATTGGTGAGATCCGAACTCGCGAAACCATGGACGCGGCGATCGTGTTCTCAGAAACCGGTCATTTGTGTATTGCTACTTTGCACGCGAACAATGCTTATCAGGCGCTGGACCGAATTTTTAATTTCTTCCCGGCTGATCGACGCGATCAACTATCAATGGATTTGTCGATGAACCTCTATGGCTTGGTATCACAACGTTTGTTGCCGATCAAAGATCGAGAAGGACGGGTTCCGGCTGTGGAGATTATGATTAATAGCCCAATGATCGCCGATATGATTAAAGATCATCGTATTGACGAAATTCGTGAAGCGATGGAGAAGTCGGTAGAGTGGGGCATGCAAACCTTCGACCAAGCCTTGTTTGACTTACATGAGCGAGACTTGATCACCTATGAAGATGCGATTAAGAATGCCGAGTCTGAAAATGACTTACGCCTAGCGATTAAGTTGCGCGGTAAAGATGCGGCCAAAACTGAATTTGGCGAGACGCTTGCCGATGTTGGTTTTGAAGACGACGATTTTTAGCAGGCTTATTTCTAACTGACTTGCTCAGGGAGTGCTTCTGAAATTGGTCTCCGCTTAAAAGTGCGCCAGCTTAAACGTGTTGTATAACCTTTGCGCTCGTGAGGTCGGCGTTAAGCTTTGCCTAATAACATCGCTAATAAGGCCATTCTTACCGGTACGCCGTAGCTTGCTTGTTTGAAGTAAACAGCATTTTCAAGCTCATCAACCTCCGTACAGATCTCATCAATACGAGGTAATGGGTCTAAAATTAAGCAGCCTGAGTTTTCTACATCGGGTTTTGTTAGGCGATACTTGCGCCTATTTTCTTCAAAAATTTCGCGATTTTCAAAACGCTCTTCTTGCAGGCGGTTGACGTAAGCTACGTCGTAACCGTCGTGCAGTTGTACTTGATCGGCTATCAGGCATTCGGTGCCGCTGGCTCGGAGCTCAGCGAGTAATTGTTCATTCGGCTCGAGCTCTTTCGGGCCAATAAAGGTAAAGCGGTTGCCTACATATTGAGATAGCAGGCGAGACAATGAATGAATACTTCGAGACTGCAGGGAGTCAAAGCCAAAAACGATGTTGAGTGAGTCTAAGCGGCCTTTTTCTTTGTGGATTGTATAGGCGTCAATTAAGGCTTGAGTCGGATGCTCGTTACCACCGTCGCCGGCATTAATGAATGGTACCTTGCTTATGTTTGCCGCAATATCGGCGCTGCCTTGTTGCGCATGGCGCATCACAATGATGTCTGAGTAAGCTTCGACCATGCGAATCAAATCTTCTAAACTCTCGCCTTTTTCAAATGAAGTATTGCTGGCGTTTTGTGCAAACACCATGCCAGCTTTCAAGCGTTGAGCCGCGCTTTGAAAACTCATCATGGTTCTTGAGCTTGGTTCGAAAAACAAAAGTGCCACCACTTTATCATCGAGCAAATCAATTCTGCCTTTACTCTCTATGCTTGCCGCCATTTGGTCGATCACCACAAATAATTGATCGATGATTTCGGGCGTCAGTTGTTTTGATGATGTTAACGATTTGAAGGGCAGCATAGATATGGTCTCATCGGCGAATTGCGCGCAAGAATAGCATAGCTCATTAAATTCTCTCTATCGAAATTGACTCGGATCAAGAGGAACTATTCGATCGAATTAAGATAGGTTTCTAGAATTAAGGCAGCGGCCACTTGATCACGCAGCTCGGTTTTTCGTTGTTCGCTCAAGCCTCGTTCAGCGAGACTTTCATTCGCGGCGGATGATGTCAGTCGCTCATCAACATCGATAATGGGGCGCTTATGCCAACGATGAATGTGGCTTTTAAATCGATTGATCGCTTTATTCAAGTGCGGGTCGCTGCTTTGCGGGTCGCCAATAACAATTGCATCTGGCTGCCACTCTTCTATTAATGCATCTACGCCAGCCCAATCATGGCGACCATTATTAACTACGATCATGCCAGCCGGTGCCGCTGACTTGGTAAACAAACTGCCGCTCGCTGCGCCAGTCCGTTTGAGTCCGACATCAAATGCCAGAAACGTTTCAGCCGCCTCGATTCGACTTTTTAAGTCCTTTTTAGCCATGCTTGGATGTCACTAACCTCGTTGAGGTTGGGCTGAGGTGCTGGTAATGCGATTGCTTTTTAAGAAATGAATAGAGCGCGTAATTACCAAAATGTCGGTCTCTTGAAAAAACTTTTCGTCTGGGAACGCTTCAAATGGAGAGGCATCTCGAATGATTCGCAATGCCGAGTCGTTTAGGATCTTATGCTTCGACGGTTTGATGATATCAATATCGTTAATTGTTCCGTTGCGGTTGATTTCTATTGATACAATCAACGTGCCATCGAGTTTATTTGCCTTCACTTTAACCGGGTAATTGGCGTTGCCCACCTCGACTAAGCGTTTACGCCACTTATCAAGATATTCGGCTGCTCCATGTTCTTTAGTAGTCGGAGACAAAAATTCTTTTTTAGGGCGCTTACCGTAGTCAATCTCATCTTGGCTGATTTTAGCTAACAAGCGCTCACGTTCGAGTTTGCGCGCATCAATATTAAATTTATCAGGGCCTTTGGTGGCCTTTTGATTCTCTAATTTAGTTTCTTCAGGCGATAAGCGCTGTAAGCTGATTTCGCCGGTGGTCGCTGTGATGAACTGATCGGGCGTAATCGTCGATTGAGCTTGTTGATCGGCAACCTTTTGAATTGATTGAATGTCTGACGGGTTAGTGGGCTTCCAGTCTTGGCGTGACTCTGACTCCCGATCAAATTCGCCGCCGCCGGAGTTATTTGAGCTTGAGACAATTTCAGCGTCTTTTGCGCTTTCGTTGTTCGACGAATTCAAGAGAACAACGTCCAGCGTATTGTCGGTACTGGTGCGGGAGGCTATTTCCGGTACCGTGAAGGTCACTAATAAAATCAGGCACAAATGCACCGCCGCTGAGAAGAAAGCGGTAACACTGAGTAAATCTCGTTGTGAGTCGGTGCTTAGGGTAGCGGCCATTACTGCGTTTTCGGGTAGACTAAATAATTTTAGTTAGTAGACGCTAATTTTGCCTCAATTGCACGCATAAGGTCGAGTGCTATATTGGTATTGTAAGCTTCGTTAATCTCTTTAATGCAGGTTGGACTTGTAACATTAATCTCGGTGAGCTTGTCTCCGATAACGTCTAGACCAGCAAACATGATGTTACGCTTCACTAGCTCAGGCCCAACGACTGACGCAATATGCCGGTCACTTTCGCTAATTGGCTGCGCCACTCCACGGCCGCCAGCGGCTAAATTGCCTCGCGTTTCGCCTTTAGCGGCAAGGCGCGCCAATACATAAGGAATTGGTTCTCCGTTGACCATCAAGATTCGTTTATCACCATCAACAATTTCCGGCATATACCGCTGCGCCATCGCGTATGCGCTTTCGTGATGAGTAAGCGTTTCAATAATTACGCCAACATTTGGAGAGCCTGCTTGAATTCGAAAGATAGATGCCCCGCCCATACCATCAAGCGGTTTAACAATTATGTCTTCATGCTTGGCTAGAAATGCGCGAAAATCGGTGCTTTTACGCGTAATGATGGTGTCTGGGCAGACTTCTGGAAACCAGGCGCAATACGCTTTTTCATTGCAATCGCGCAGGGCTTTTGGTGAATTTACTACTAACGCGCCTTGCTGTTCGGCAAGTTCGAGAATGTAGGTTGAGTATACAAACTCCATGTCGAATGGCGGGTCTTTGCGCATCAAGATAGCATCGAGATCGCCTAGTTTAATGCGTCGGTTGTCACCGAGCTCAAACCAATTATCGGCATTTTGCATCACCTTGAGCGAACGCATGTCCCCTAAAGCAACACCGTTATCTATCGAAAGATCGTTCATTTCGAGATACTCGACATCCCAGCCAAGCTGCTGTGCCTGCCATATCATTTCAAAGGTACTGTCTTTTTTGATATTAATGGAGTTGATTGGGTCCATTACTACGCCGATTTTCATACTTAAAGGCCTCGAGTGTTTACTGGCTAGCATGCCAAATTTTATGGCGTTAATACTACCGCGAAAGAGTGTGAAAGTAACTCACCAAAAATGTCTTAGCGTGCTAGCCTTGGCCAATAAAGCATGACACTTAGTTAAGGTTTGCTCTATCGAATATGATGAACCCTTACTTGGTGTCAAATAATCTTAAGAATAATGAAACGTTTAGAAAGCTCGCGATTACGATTGAGACAATGGCGCGAATCAGATCTCGCACCGTTTGCAAAAATGAATGCCGACCCTGAGGTGATGCGTTATTTTCCGAGTTGCTTGAGTGAAGAGCAGAGCAATGAGCTGGTGGAACGTTTTACTCGAGATATCGATGAGACCGGATGGGGTTTTTGGGCGGCTGAACTACTAGAGAGCGCCGATTTTATTGGCTTTATCGGCATTAACTATAACGCTCAAGGTTTGCCATTTGCTCCGTGTGTTGAGGTTGGGTGGAGACTAGCCGTGCATCACTGGGGGTATGGATTTGCTACTGAAGGCGCGAGGCTAGCTTTAGGATACGCCTTCACAGAGGCGCAACTTGATGATGTGGTTTCGATGACGCCTGTGGCTAACTTGGCCTCGCGGCGTGTAATGAAAAAGTTAAGAATGATCGAGCAAGATAAAACGTTTATGCATCCAAAATTAGAGCGCAGTAGCCCCTTGGCAGAACATGTTTTATGTCGCATGAGACGAGACGAATGGATTAAATATGAAAAGGTTCAGATTGTGTAGCTACTAAACCAACGCTTAAATTGATGTATTCCTTTGTGCAGTTTTTTGTGGTTCTGTGGGCTGACAATTGCTATCAAAATGAGGGCATTTACAATTAACCAGAACACGTGTGCGGTACAGTAATAACTCTTTTCGACCATCACCGTGCTAAACCCAATAGTAATTGACTGGTTTGCTTCTTTGGTTCCGAATTGGCAAGCCTTTTTCTGATGGTTTGCTAATCGGTGGTTCGCAGATCGAAAACGCCCGACCAACAATGGGCGGAGTATCAAGCTGTAGGTCATTTTGTCTTACATTTAGATCAACATTAGAGCTGAAAGTGTCTGGAGCCTCACTACCGCAACTAAGCTTTGACCGGTAATTTGTTGCTAGTCAAAGCTTAGTTGTCGGCTATCTGTAGCGTTAATTTTTATAGATTGAACAGTGATGCTGGGGACGCAACCTCTGTCTTGAATAGTGTGCCAACGCTGCCTGGTTCGGGCGCAATTACCGGTGATGTGGAGCTACCTGAGCCACTCCCCCCTCTGCCTCCGTTGCCACCCATTGCGCCGCCTGCGCCGCCACTTGAGCCGTTATTATTCAGAGCATTGTGTGCGCCAGGAAGGCCTCCTCCTATCGATATTGTGCCAGCAACTGAATTGGCATTTGGAGCCAATAGGTGAACCAATCCGCCGCTGCCGCCGCCGCCAGCGTGATCATCACCAGCTGATCCCGCATTAGATCCGTTGCCGCCTTTCGCTTCAATAGTGCCCGTATTACTGATGTTGCCCGCAGAAACTAGAATTAATAGTCCGCCAGAGCCGCCGCCACCGCCAGCTTGATCTCCTGTGAGGTCGACTGTGGATGCATTGCCTCCGTTAGAACTTAAGGTCCCTGCATTGGCGAGAGAACCACCTGCTCTAATGGTCAATGTTCCACCGGCTGACCCTCCGATGTTGGGAGAGCCATTTCCATCATCACCGTTACCTCCACCCTCAAACCCCGGGAGCAATAGGCTTCGCAAGCGTGTATCGCTAAACGCCATACCCATATTGCTGCCTGTTCCAGCTGCTCTAGCGCTTTGGCCAGCTAACGAACCAACAGTTGACCCGTTGGCACCACTTGCCCAAGGTAAAACTTCGATAGTACCGTTGTTGGTGAAATTTCCTGAACAGCGAATGATCGTTCCGCTTGGAACTGTTAGTGTTTGTCCGCTGGCAATATTGCAGCTAGTAAAGTTGGTATTCGATTGAAAATTTATATTCCAATTTGAGCTGGTAGTTATGTTCAATGAACCAGCGGTGCCATCACCAAATATATCCACTCCTCCACCTGCTGGCCCTTGAGGCCCTGGTGCTCCATC
>CAKZRZ010000297.1 GCA_937918955.1 uncultured Arenicella sp. | reverse complement strand
GGTCTAAAGCTTTCTGGTGGAGAGAAGCAGCGAGTCGCGATCGCAAGAGCGATACTTAAACAGCCGAAAATCATGGTTTTCGATGAAGCGACATCATCTCTAGATAGTCAGGCAGAACGGCGCATTTTACATGCGATGGAGCGAGTTCGAGGCGCTTATACCAGTGTAGTTATCGCTCATCGATTATCGACAATAGTCGACTCAGACCTCATTCTCGTGCTTGAGAAAGGGCAAATAGCCGAACAAGGTACGCACCTCGAGCTATTAGAGCTTGATGGTTTGTATGCGAAGGCTTGGCGCCTACAGCACTCTCAATCTGGCGCTGGCTAGTTTTTAAGCTGCGATAATTATGAGCCGCAATAATCTATTTAAACTCTTTTATTAGCGCCAGTGAAGGCCGTCGCTCTGTTAAACTTACAGTCGCTAAAAATGTAAGTTGCTCAGAAATCAAAATTTTTACACCTACGTTATAGACTATTTGGATAATGCTGAACCTCTCAAAACTTTTATACTCTTTTGCTCGCCCTGCGTTGTTTTCGCTAGATCCTGAGCGTGCGCATGACATCACCTTATCAAACTTAACAAGAGCGTCTAAGTCACCATTTCTTTGTTCTCAACTTGAACGATTATTTGGTCGAACTGTGCCGAATTTACCCATGACCTGTATGGGTCTCGATTTTCGCCACCCCGTTGGTTTAGCTGCAGGTCTCGATAAAGAAGCGCGAGCCTTGCCGGCGTTTTCGGCTATGGGGTTCAGTGGCGTAGAGATGGGTACTGTCACGCCCAAGCCACAAGCAGGGAATCCCAAGCCGCGAATGTTTCGCTTAGTCGAAGATGAGGCCTTAATTAATCGCATGGGCTTCAATAGCGGTGGTGTAGATGAGTTTCTATCCAATATTCTGAAGACCGATAAAACCGCTGTCGCGGGTATAAATATTGGTAAAAACGCGGTTACTGCAATTGAAGATGCGCACTTTGACTACGTTTCAGCTATGCAGCGTGTGTACTCGCAGGCCGACTACCTCGCCATTAATATCTCTTCGCCCAATACTAAATCATTGCGAGATTTACAAAATGAGAGCTTCTTGGATGATTTACTACTTAAAATAAAAACTGCGCAATTAAAATGCCAGAAGGTTCACGGGCGCTACGTGCCAATTGCCTTAAAGGTTGCCCCTGATCTTGAAAGTGAAGAAATTGAAACGATTGCTGAGCTTGTGATCTCGCACCAATTCGACGCAGTGATCGCTACTAACACAACCGTGGCGCGGCCAGAATCACTTCAGAGCCCGCATGCTGCAGAAGTTGGTGGTTTGAGCGGCGCGCCTGTCAAAGATCAGGCTACCGAGTGTATTCGTCAATTTTATAAATTGTTGCAAGGTCGGGTGCAAATTATCGGTGTTGGCGGTATCAAAGATGCCGATGACGCATGGGATAAGCTACTAGCTGGCGCAGATTATCTACAAATCTATAGTCAATTTATTTATCAAGGCCCGGCCATGATTGCTCAAATTGTCGAGGGCATAAAGACCAAAGTTGAATCTCAAGGCTACAGTGACTTAAGTACCGCTTTAAACGAGTTGCGAAGTAAATAATCTAGTGGTGCAAGCTTTGCTATAAGTGGGCTTTTTAAGTAGACTGCGCGCTGAGTCAACTGGGCAGTCGCCGCTTCGTAAGAGGGGGAGGAAAGTCCGGGCTCCGAAGAGCAGAGTGCCAGATAACGTCTGGGCGGCGTGAGCCGACGGCCAGTGCAGCAGAAAGATACCGCTATTCCTTTTTTAATGACAGCGAACGATCACGACAGAGGTAGGGCTTGCCCGCTAAGTTGAGATCTAGTCGCCTTTAAACCTGGGTTTAGTAAGGGTGAAATGGTGCGGTAAGAGCGCACCGCGTTAGTGGTAACACGAACGGCAAGGTAAACCCCACTCGGAGCAAGACCAAATAGGTGTTCAATCCCTTTCGGGAAAAGGCGTTGCTCGCGTTGAACACGGGTAGGTTGCTTGAGGCTTGTAGCGATGCAAGTCCTAGATGAATGACTGTCCTTGACAGGACCCGGCTTATAGGTTGACTCGCTTTTTATTTGAATGCTGTATTTAATAACAGTATGTGTTAGGCTTGTGGTGTGAACGTAGCCATATTTAAGCATTTTGCAGCAATGGCTTGTGGTTTTTACTTTGGCGTCAAGCTTCAAAGTATTAACGAATCCTAATGCGGCACTTTATCTGTAATTACGGTTTTAATGACCCTTTAATCGTATTTGTTTAATGCTACATAAATAATCTGTTGCGAAGGCAAGTTAAAGTAATACTTTAAATAACATTCTTAAGTCACAAGGAAAAGTGCGCTAACTCACTGAAAGAAAAAGGTTTTCTTGTCAATTAATCCTTGACTCAAATTGGTCTGTCGTAGATAGTGGCGAAATGTGGGCAAAAGTGGGAATTTTGGGTAAATTCTCACTAAAAACACATTAAAAAATACAAAAACCAATAATCAAGTGGGCCAAAAAGAGTCGTGGCAAGAGGAAGTAACCATATAAGTCTGGATGCGAAGGGGCGGATGTCGATTCCGACCAAGCTTCGTGACGCCCTGCGTGGGGAGTCTGAAGGCCAGCTTGTGGTGACCATTAGCCCGACCGACCGCTGTTTGTTGTTGTATAAGCTTGCTGAGTGGGAAGAGGTCGAGAAGAAGCTGACTTCCTTGCCTACATTGAACGCACAAGTTCGTCAGTTGAAGCGCGT
>CAKZRZ010000296.1 GCA_937918955.1 uncultured Arenicella sp. | reverse complement strand
ACCCGGTGGCAGATTATCAAACAAGTAGTTTCCATCTGCTCCGGTAGTGATCGTTCCGGCACCACCAGCGCCGCCATCGCCCACATCACTTCCGTTAATATCACTGGTAACCTGTGTACGAACGCCATTGCTGTCAACGCGGTAGAGGGTTAACACCGCGCCTTGAACGGGCCCTTCTAAGGCGTTATTGTCTTGAACGCCATCGGCATCGGCATCAACGAACACATGACTGCCTATGCTAACGGGCCTGACTAAACCGATATCAACCGACATATTACCCGATTGCTCGTCACCGGTATTGCCGTTGTCTTGATTGTCCCCTGTTTCTGTACCCAACTCAGTTGGCTCAGCGCCCGGAATAAGTTGGAACTCGCCTGTAACATAGGCGTTGGTGGCGTTAAATCCGCTTGGCAGAGACGCTGGTAGAGTTCCTGAAGTATTCAAGTTTGAATCGCTAAAATCATCACTTCCAGCGGCCGTGCTATCGGCGTTATCATTGGGGTCCTGCACAGGGCCTGGGGCGAACCCAGCCGGTGGCAATACAACCACTTGGTAGTCTCCTTGTGGCAGGTTTTCAAACTCGTAAAGCCCAGAAGCTGGCGTTGTTAACACACCGTTACTGGCCATTGGGAACGCGTTGCCATCGATATCCAATACAACCTGTTCGAATACTCCAGTTGTTGTGTTTTCACGGTACAGTGCTACCTGAGTACCGGCGATAGGTGGCTCAGTGGACGGTGCGCCTTGCTGGCCATCACCATTGCTATCAAGCCAAACGTACGAACCAATGCTAACCGGTTCAAACACCATAATGCTGACATCGTTTGATCGCGTTTGCAGATTTAACTCATCCACTCGCGCACCAAAGGTGTTGGTATAGATATCGTCTTGTTGATTGCCTTCGGTGCTGATGGTGACCGTTAATGTCACGGATTCACCGGGGTCTAATTCATCGGTTTGCGTGTACCTAAAGGCTCTGGCTCCAGTGATAGTTGCGTTATAAACAGAGGTATCCAGCGCTGGGTCACGGTTGACGTTCGCGGCGGTGTTAGTTGTGTATTCTACGGTTCCAGAACCCGTGCTTATCACGCTAACAAGCTGTGTGGTTCCGTTAAAATTTGACTCTGGCGTGCGACCATCACCAAGGTCTCCGACCGAAGCCGGTGTGCCTTCAAAAGTTGGGTCTTGTGCTTCATTCGCATCTGTTTGATGCGGCAACACATCGATTATTTGAAAGTTGCTCAGTGGCACATTACCGGTGTTTTCATACACCAATTCGTAGACTAAATTATTGTCGGTATTAATGAGCGAACAGTCGCCTGCGACCAACCCACCCGTGCCACCGGGCACTCCGGGCTCGTTGGTGCAATTTCCCTCCAAGTTTGGCACGTCTTTTCTAACGATCAATTGAGGTGCTTCAGAAACCATGTACGCAAAAGCGCGAACCTCTATTCGAGATCGATCCGTGGCTTCAATTCTCGCAATATTGCTTATAACGTCACCGGCCTCTACCGTGTCTCGCACTCTAGCCGTGACTTGAAAAGAATCCGAAAAACCACCACTTTGGTTGCCTAAATTACACGTAATGACATTACCAGCCGTATTTTGAGAGCAAACGTTCCCAACCGAAGGCTGAGTAAAACTGACCAACTCCAGTTCCGTGGGTAACACATCCCTAACCACGACATTTTGCAATGTATCAATTGTGGCACCCGTTACCGAAGGTCGAATTTCGAACGTCACTAAATCGCCATTGTTAACAAAGTCAGTTAGGCCATTAAGGTTACGTTTTTCAATGGCTAGCTGAGCTTCAACGATCGTGATTTTGTCGTGCTGCGAGAACCTTACAGAGCCGTTTCCAGCGGTTTGTTCAACCCCATTATTATCCAGGCCCAGCCCTTCTACCGCTTCGTCATATTGAAGTCCACACCAACCTGACCCTGAGTTGAGCGCACCGCCATCGCGATTACCTTGAATACACATGTCTGGGTTAGATTCAAGGTCGGGTTGGTTTTGGGTTGATGGATCCCACAGTGTTTCGGTGTAACTGCTGCTTGAGTGAGTGTAAATTTTACCACCCGATGGGGCCGTTGCCATGGTGTCCTTAACCACGGCATTTAAGTGCAAATGCACCACGGCACCACGTAGAAACGTTTGATCTACTTGAAGCGCTTCCTGTATGTCTAACACGCGCAAACGAACCAAATTTAAGTTGTCGTACACACCGTCATTATCTGGGTCAAACTTGGCGTTTATTGCGGCTGTATTTAAAGAATCGATCCAGCCATCGGCATCCGCATCGTCTTGGTTACAGGTCAGTTCGTCTTGCGCTATTGATTGGCTGAGCGGATCACTTAACCTAAATGGGTTCGCGGCTTGCGCAAACTCAACCACATAATTAATGTCACCATCAACCAGTACGGTATTTCTTTGGTTCAACCCAAAACCAACGGTTTCTCCGCCAATATAGACCTGCGCTAAGCCATTACTCGGCGAAATGTTTGTTTCTGAACCCTGAACAGCGGAAGCCCTAAGCACACCGTCGACCAAAATTCGATCAAAGTCTGGGAAATCAACCACACTCAAGTACTGATTGTCGATTTCACCGCATAAGTTTGTGTAACGTTGCAAGGCAGCGCGAGAACGATTTTGAGTACCAAACGATAAAATAACAGGGGTAGCGCGGGCGACGATGCCCAAACCATTCCACGCTTGAGTTGACGGCGAACTGTCTGGTAAACCCATATCATCAAAACCGCCAAAACTTCGTGGGCGATAATCGTACTCTCTGTAAACGCCATTGAGGGGTTCATTTGAGCGCTGCGTATCCGAAGTCACTGTGTACTCACGTTCCACAAACGGCGCTGGGTTAAAGCGAGAAAAGGTGCGTGTTGTTCTATCTCCTGGAGGGTTAGGTGCAAACAAGTTAGTGGTGACAATGTAATTATTAACCAATCTAAACTCAGGCACGTCCGTGTTTGGGCCACTGGGGTTTATCGGTATGCGAATAATGCCCGCTGGAGGGTTTAGAAGCGGGTCGGCCACTCTGGTTATCTGCGTGGTATCGGCACTGGTGATGGCATTTTCAATATCGCTGTTGCCAACAGCCGCGGTTTGCAAATCAGCATTGCTAATCCAAAATGCAATTTGACCAGCAATGGCCGTACCTTGGCCATTTGCACTGCCGTCGGCGTTAAACGGCGGAATGGTAAACGTATCGTGATTGGCGATATTGATGTCAAAAACACGGTACCCATTGGCGGTTGATTTGGCTGCATCAAGTGTGCAACTAAACACCTCAGCAGGAGCAGCCAATGCCCCCGCCGTTGTATTATTCGCAGTTGACCCAGCGGCTGTGGCAACACCAAACGGAAACGCCCCCCCACCGTCGTAACCACCACACGCCGCTCGGCCGCCTAAATTCAACCCGGTGGCTAAAATTGCAGTATCAGGCATGCCGTAAGCGTGGTCTTCGAACTCTATGGCAACCTGCTCAATAGTCACGGGTGCCGTGCCTCTTTCACCAATCGTTTGTTGTGCCATCACAGGATAAATAAAGACCACACCCTGTACGCCGCCGTTATCAACGCCTTCAAGCACATCGGGTTCAGCCTTCAGCCAAGTCCACGCCGCTGTGGCCGAAATGGTGGTGGAGATAGTGTTTGAGCTTGTCGGAGTAGACACTTCCGTTGCATTAATGTCGAAAGACACCGATAGCAAGTCATTATCTTCTTGTTGACCGACAATCACTGTTGGAAAAATTGCGCCCGACGTGCCCTCAGACAAACTCCCTAACTCACAAGTCAGCGTTTGATCGTTGTTACTGAGCGTGGAGCTGGGCAAACAACCCGGAGGAACCTCAGCCCATGTAACATTGGGTGGCAATGTTTCGGTGATCCTAACGTTGCTTGCATCCAGCTCATTGACGTTATAATCAACTCTGTACCCGACAGAATCAAAAGTGCGAACCACGTTATTATTATCGCGTTCATCTTCGCCTGGAATGTGAGAACCATCATTAGCATCATCGATGGAATTAGGGTCACTAAATGGGGCCGTTCCATCAAACGCAACCGAGGCCAGAATTTCAATGTTTGGTTCTGTTGCTTTTGCAGCAACCACACTGCATGAGAAAACAGCCGCAGCAAGTAAAAAAACGATACGTTGGCCAGCATAGGATTGCTTTTTTTTCATTTGTCCCCCACAGACTTTTTTTCCTACAGACGCTGTTTAATA
>CAKZRZ010000295.1 GCA_937918955.1 uncultured Arenicella sp. | reverse complement strand
ACCCGAAAAGCAGCCGTTACTTTCTCAGGAAAGGCAATTGGAGAAAAATATTCACAGCTCGAGGCCACCACAAAACCAACCTCTTTCGCGTGATGTATGTCTAATCCGGCCTTTTCAATTAAATAGCAATTCGCCACCGTGTCGAAATAGCTATAATAGCTTACATTATTCACGTGGCCATAAATGTCATTGTCCTTCCATCGAGTTTCTATCTCTTTGAAGTAAACGTAATTCGCTTTCTGTCTAGTGTCGGTCATTATTAATAAGCCTGACGATAAATATCTAGCGCCTGCTCATAGCTCACGCTTCGAGGATTGTTAATTAACAAACGCTCTTGCAACATCGATTGTGTAGCTAACTCTGGCAGCGCTGATTCAGGAATGCCTAAATCGCTTAGACGCGTTTCCAAACCGAGGTCTTTGGCCAACTCAGAAAAATAAATACTTAACGACTCGCTCGCAGATCTTCCATCAAGCTGCCGATCAGAAACGCCGTCAATAACCTGGCCCAGTTGTTGGTAAAGCTCATCCGCCGATGCACCATTAAACCTAAGCACATGCGGCAATACTAAAGAATTACTCAAACCATGAGGTATATGAAACAGTCCCCCCAGCGGATACGCTAAAGCATGAACTGCACCAACTGGAGCGTTGGCAAATGCTTGTCCCGCAAACATTGCACCGAGCAACATATCACTTCGTGCCGCTAAGTTGGCTCCATCAAAAACAGCGGTTCGAATACTTCGAGACATCAAGCTCAAGGCTTTGAGCGCGAGCATGTCTGAAATGGAATTCTTTAGCCGCTTGCTTGTGAACGCTTCAATAGCATGCACCATCGCGTCAATTCCTGTTGCAGCCGTGACCATAGGAGGCAGCCCAAGCGTTAACTTGGGGTCGAGCAATATTGTATCAGCAAGCAAGGTCTCACTTACGATACCGGCCTTGGTCGACTCCCCGGTTGTAACAATGGACACACCTGTGGCCTCAGAACCTGTTCCGGCCGTAGTGGGAACTTGAATCAGAGGCAAGCGAGAGCCCGTTACTTGATCAACACCAAACATCTGATCTAAATCTCGTTCGGCGACGGCTAGACAGGCTACTAGTTTAGCAACATCAAGTGAGCTACCACCGCCAAATCCGATGACTGAATCGGCATTGAACAGTTTAGCTTGTTCAACTGCGTCGAAAACGTTTTGTGTCGGCGGGTCCGCTTGAGTTTCGTCATACAAGGCGTATTCGATTGAATTACTAGCCAATACTTCAAAAACCGGATCGAGAAGGCCGAGCCCCACAATCCCCTTATCACTGATAATCACCGGTCGCTTACAAGCCAAACGGCTCAGCTCATCAGGTAAGTGAAGAACCGAATCACTGGCGAATTGAATATTCGCGACGGTTTTAAATGAAATAGATTGGCTCATAACTTGATCACCTGTTGATACACTATTTTTGCGATCCGATAATCATGTGACAAAAGCTTGGATCAAAAGCACGTTCTACTATAGTAAGCGCACAGGTGATAAACCATGTCGAGTTACACCACTTTTGTTGAAAAACAATAAAAAACCCGCCATGAAACTAATCAAGGCGGGTTTCTTAACGTGGCTTCATCAATAAAAACGAAGCCGAAAACGCTTCAGACTTAGAAGTCTTTACGAATTGTCACGCCATAAGTACGAGGCTGATTACGATAACCGCTAATACTGCCTGCTTGCGCAACCGCGGGGAAGGCACTGATTAAGTACTCATCATCGGTCACGTTACGCCCCCAAAGCGTTACATTCAAACCATTCTCCGTTTCAAAACCAAGCGCAAGGTTCAGTTGACTCACTTCACGCGACGCAACAGAAGCAGGTATGTTATCAACAACTTGAACTTCGTCTTCAAACTGATAATCACCTCGAATGTACGAATCAAAGCCACCAAGGGTGAAATCATATTGAGCTGACAAGGAAAGAGCTAGCTCTGGGATACCCGCTGGAGTGCGGCCCGATAAATCTTGCGAGCCATCTGAGCCTGGGGTTAAGCCAACTTGAGCAAGAGGCGACGCCTGAGTAAACGAGTCAAATTCAGCATCTAGATAAGTCGCGTTGATGCCAAAACCAACGGCATCACTGACTTGATATTTAAAATCGACCTCTGCGCCAACAACAGATTGCTGCTCTGCATTACTTAGAAAGAACGACGTACCGTTAAAAATCGCTGATTGGAAATTCTCCAAAGTTTGATCAAAAATAGCAACATTGATTAAACCGTTGTTAAATCGAGCTTTTAGGCCAAGTTCAAAAACTTCAGCTTCTTCTGGTGCGGCAAAACGCGAGCCGATAACAGCATTAGGGTCGGCCAAACCGAGCGCTTGCAATGCGGCAAAATCTGCAGCGTTTGGCGCTGAATCTCGCAATAAATCGATCGACGATGCTTTAAACCCGGTCCCATAACTACCGTATACATTAACACTATCATTTACATCATAGGCTAAGCGCAAGGTGTAGGTCACATCATCATCATTGGTACGACCATCTTCAACTGGGTTGGGGATATTGATAGTGTTTTGCGCGAAGGACGGTACCGTTGCAATTAAAGCTGCCGCGGGACCGTCTACCGGGATATTGGCACGAACCTCAGTGGTTATTGAATCGATTGAAAAGTCTTTTTCATCGTCTGTGTGGTTCAGTCCAACAGTGGCAGTGAGTTCATCAGTGATACGCCAGTCTATGTTCGCGAACAAAGAAATAGATTGATTATCTAATTTTGATGTATCTGCAACGCCTGAGTTGTTTTGGAAAAACGAACCATTTGGTAAGCCCAAAATTGCTTCTACCCCTGACAACGTACCCGCAGCAGCTGGCAATAAACCCGCTTGTATCGCTGGGGCAACTAATGCGCCTCGTGCGATGTCAACAAATGGGCGAAACGCTGTTCCAAAGCGAAGCTCAGAATCTTGTTCAATGCTCTCATCGAAATAGAAACCACCAACTAACCAATCTACCGCGCCATCGCCGTTTGAAGCCAAACGAAATTCAGAGGTAAAAGTGTCAATCTCGAT
>CAKZRZ010000294.1 GCA_937918955.1 uncultured Arenicella sp. | reverse complement strand
CAGAGCTCGTTAGCTCATACTCCGGCGCCGTAATCAGGACAATAGAGCATGATTGTGAATTTGAGGTTCGTGTAGAAGTGTCCATCATAGAATTTAGTATAAACTACTGACATTGCAATTTACTCTGACCCCCTTGTTAGTGCGTCCGCGTGCTCTAGAGCCAAATCAACTCTCATCTCACATATAGCATGACCTCCATTTTATTCAGTCCACTGACGTTGCCGAACGGCCAAGAAATATCGAACAGGCTCTGCAAAGCCGCGATGGAAGAAAATTTAAGCGACGACGGTCAAGTACCCGGCCAAGCACTTTACACACTTTATAAGAACTGGTCAGAAGGCGGCGCAGGTTTACTGCTCACTGGAAATGTCATGGTTAGCCCAGACGCAATGACTGGGCCCGGCGGAGTGGTGCTTGAAAACGCCGAAAACCTAGATCACTTCCGCAAATGGGCCGCCGCGGGAACCTGCAACGGCAATCATTTTTGGATGCAAATTAATCACCCTGGTAGGCAAGTCTATGAGGCAATGGGAGAACAAGCACTTGCGCCATCAGCAATCGCTCTCGACATTCCTGGTTTTTCAAAACTGTTTGCCCAGCCGATAGCGATGAGCGAAGAGCAGATACAAGATTTGATTCAACGCTTTGCCACAACCGCAGCTCTCGCTGAGCAAGCCGGATTTACTGGTGTGCAGATCCATGCTGCACATGGCTATTTACTAAGCCAGTTTTTATCTCCATTGGTCAATCAACGGGATGATCAATGGGGTGGCAGCTTAGAGAACCGTTCGCGCATTATCTTCGAGGTCATTAATGCAGTTCGCGCTAAGGTTAGCAAAGATTTTTGCGTGTCGATTAAGCTAAATTCAGCCGACTTTCAAAAAGGAGGTTTTGCAGCACAAGACGCTAAGTGGTTAGTTGAACAGTTAAATGACTACCGTTTGGACTTGGTTGAGCTCTCGGGTGGTAGCTACGAAAGCCCCGCGATGTCGGGCAATGCGTCTGAAGCAAGCAGTGGCGATAGCACCACTCGCCGAGAAGCCTACTTTGTCGATTTTGCACGAGATATTTCAGCAGTCGCTGCAATGCCGATTATGGTTACCGGCGGTATCACAAAGCGAGCAGTTGCCGAGCAAGCGCTGGATATCTCTGACGAAAATAAAGAACTTGGCATTGCCATCGACATGGTGGGCATCGCGCGTGCGATGGCGTATCAACCCGATCTTGCCAACCAATGGAAGCGTGGCCAAAATTTAGAGATTCAATTACCAATGGCTAACTGGAAGAACAAAACATTGGGCGCTTTGGCAACCATGGCGATCACCAAAGCTCAACTCAGCCGTATGGCTGCGGGCAAAGCGCCCAAGCCGAAGATGTGGCCATGGTTGGCGTTAATCATAGGGCAAATTAAGACCAAGCTGCGAACCAAACGTTACCGCGCCTGGCGAGCGATTAACTGACTTTAGTCTAAACCACCTCGGCGTTAGCCAAAAAAAGCCCCGGCACTTTTAATAGTACCGGGGCAAACACACATAAAAATTAGATTTAAAATGAACCTTGTGTACTCGTGGCTTGAGCGTCAAGTTGGTTGTTCGAGCCGCCTTGCCATTGTGTACCGCCACCACTTTCGAGGCGCTTAATACATTTCCATTGGGCTGCTTGATTTTCAGGCAGAGTAATGATTCCGGTCCATGTTGGGTACGATGTTGGATCAAGCTTTATCGCATTTGCCGGGCTCCAATTCCCCAATTCAGGGCTATTGCCGACCACATAAATACTGGTACCGAAATTGGTATTGCCGTTATTGCAGGTAAAGCTCACATCACGGTCACCATCGACAACAATTGTGCCAAGCTTGGCATTTATATGAATCGCTAAAGCCGTGTTCTTGTTCGGCAGATCAATATTGATTTGTCCGCCTGATACCGAAATCACTTGGCCTGTACACTGACCATCAACAAGTGAGCCATCAAGAATGTTGCAGTAATTTCCATCTGCCATTCCAGTTGCTAACTGCTGTTGCATAGCGAAACTATCGGCATTAATCGCGATAAACCCTTTGCCGTTACGGCCGAATGCAATCTGGTTTGAATTATTATCCCACCAATTCGTTTGAGGCTGATTCTCAGCGGCCTTACGGAACCCCACCATGTTAGCCAAGCCTTCCCATCGATGCTCACAAACCCAACCTTCAGAGCCACCTCGATTAGGGCCAAAAGGTGCCTCGCAACCGCCGATTGGCGAATCAGGGCCTTCCACCGCTGGGCGACCAACCGCGCGTGGTTCATTCGCGTTAAAGTAGTAGCTCGACATCACTTTAGGATAACCATAGGCTTGCGCCATTTGATACGCCTCAGCAATGAAGTTAAGCCCTTGCTCGTCGTTAAAATCAACAACAGCAAAACGCCCATCACCACGTTGATCATCATGGTTTGAAACGAAGATCACCGCCTTATCACTTGGGAGCATGCCCCAAGCGGGAGAGCCGATGGTTTCTAAATCAGCCAATTTGCCATTTGCACCAAATTGAGGTTCGAACAAATTTTGAAACTTTCTACCGATGTTTTCAGCCCATTGAAACTCGGTCACGTCGGAAAATCCTGAGTACTCAGTCGCTCTAATAGCTTCGCTACCTGGAACTTTATCAATAACTTCTTGAAAAATATAAACAGGAGTATTGGTTCCAGTAATCGGTTTTAATCGAGAGATAATGTTTTGAATGTCCGCCGGTGGCATGTGTTTAGCGGCGTCAATTCGAAACCCTTTAACGCCCATATCGATCAAGCCATTCATAAAACCAACGATATTGGAACGTACTTTTTCTGACCCAGTTTTCAAATCATCCAATTTAACCAGGTCACAGTAGCGAACGTTGAACGCATTATTATTGTAGTCGTCGCCTTCGATTTCAGGCTTTCCACAATTATTGAAATCGTTATTATCGTAGGGAATATAGGGATAAAATTTATCTTGTGCTGTACGACCTTCGGTACTTGGAGTTCCCTCACCTCCGTCAGCAGCTAAATGGTTGATTACCGCATCAACGTAAATATCAACACCGGCATTATTGCAGTCTGTAACCATTTGTTGAAATTGCGCTTGAGTACCACTTCGACTATTACCAATTGAGTAGCTCATCGGTTGATAGCGAAGCCACCATGCATCTTCATCGACTGCACCGAAAGCTTTTGAGCGATGCTCTTGCGGAGGCGGGACTTGAACGGCTTTATAGCCTTTAGGCCCTAAAAAATCGGTGCACTCTCGACCGATATCATCCCAGTCCCATTCAAACAGGTGAACAAAGGTGTCGCCGTTTGATTGAGCGAATACTGGCATGCTGATCGCGCCAGCAAGCGAGACTGCGATCAGGCTTTTGGACCAGGTTGAGGTTTTGCGTGATGACTTCTTACGCCTTGAAAGAAGGCTTTTTAGACGATAATTACTCGGCATAGTACAAGTTCTCCAGGGTATAGCTGATAGGTATAGGGGCTATGACTTTAGGTTACATCGACGATTTTTTGTTGAGCCTGCATACGTATTCAGGCTAAAAAGCAGGCATGAATACGTATGTAATTGCGCATAGGAGCAATTCTATTCGACAGATGCCCTGTAAATACCGCACTCGAGAGCCTCCTAGCATTAATCAATGTTAAACCGCGGCTTAGGGCCTTGCTAAGCGTAAGTGCCATTTGCTAGCGTGGGCACTGGGCGATTTGATTGATCTATTCGAGTACTCGAATGCGCTTATTTAACCCTTAGCGAGATATCCTTACTTATTGATGTAACCATTAATTAGAACGACTATTAAAAAAACACTATGCGCATTCTACTAATCTCCGTTGTGATGGCTTCTCTAAGCTTGGTCTCAAGCGTTGCATTTTCGAGTTCAATCAAACAACTCGATATTAACGAGCTGCTTGCTCAATCTGAATTAGCTTTCGAAGGCCAAGTAAGTGACGTTACTACACGCTGGAATACCAATAAGACCGATATTTTCACCGATATTACCTTTCGCGTAGACGAGATTATATTCGGAGAGCACTCAGGCGAAACTCTAACACTGACCTTCGTTGGCGGCTCAATTGATGGTGCCACCATGACAATTGAAGGCTCAGAAATGCCAAGTAATAATGAAAGCGGCATTTACTTTGTCAGCTCGACCACTAAACAATTAGTAAACCCTTTAGTAGGATGGTCTCAAGGGCACTTTTTAACCAAACTTGATACGCAGGGCACCAAGCGCATGATGACGCAATCAGGCGAGCCTATCGCAAGCATGGTCCGCACCAAAACCAAACAGCGTTATTTGAGCGAGGGTATTGTTACCGGGGTAGAAATGGCGAAGTCAGGCCAAGATTCAGAAGCTATGACGGTAATTGAATTTAAGCAGTTCATCAAACAAATGTCGTCTGATATGACGAAGCAATAGATCTGCACAGCCTAGATTATGAAATTCAACATTCTCACCGCCATCTGCCTGTTCACACTAGCACCTATTTGTGCATCGGCGGCCACTTTCACAGGCTTATCTTGGGCCGAGGGCGAAGTTTCCTTTAACATCGACTTTGCCAGCTCGCCAGGTAACCCCACAGTATCAGGCTCACCTGACTTCGATGCGGCCTTCATCGAAGCCGCTGATTTATGGACCAATAACTCAACTTTTCGTTTCAATATTGACACCAACTCAAGCGTTGATCCGTGTACCCAAGCAAACGGCTCCACACTTAACGGAGTTCGTTTTGCAGCGGACTTATGTGGTACTAATTTTCAATCGAGCACCACTCTGGCTGTCACAAGAACCTTCTCATCTGGTGGTAACAGTGTACGCACAGGTATTATTTTCAACACCGCATTTACCTGGGGCGTATATAACGGCAACTTGCAGAATTCAGTTGAAGACTTCAGACGCGTCGCCGTTCACGAGCTTGGGCATTCATTAGGCTTAGATCACGAAACTCGATTTCCGGCAATTATGCAACCTAGCGTGAGCAGTACAATTGAAATTCCTCAGACCGACGACATCGGTGGGGTCGCAAGCCTATATGACGCAGATGCAGATGATATCGGCTTATTCGAAGACAA
>CAKZRZ010000293.1 GCA_937918955.1 uncultured Arenicella sp. | reverse complement strand
GTTTGTCGAGCAATACGTAAACTGCGCCGGTGCCACCATCGTTAGCCGGTGTAGAAACAACGGCGATAACATGTTGGTTTTTACTGAGCCAACCTATCAACATGTTTTTAAGAACGGGCTTGCGACCTGCCGAATTGCGGCCTTTACCGTGAACAATGCGTATTGCGCGAATATTATCTTTTGCGCATGCATTTACAAAGGCGTGGGTCTCTTGTTTGGCTTCGCCAGCAATGTAGCCATGTAGATCTAATTCATCTTGAATCGCGTAGTCTCCACGACGCAGCTTTTTAAGCAGTCTACTTGAAAAGCCAGACCGCAAAAACTTGAGTTCATCGCCGCTTTCGAAACTGGCGCTCTCGTCCGATTCGGCCAGCAGTTCATCCATCACTCGTTGATCATCGAGTAAACGCTGTCGAGGAGTGGTGTCTGCTGGCTTACGGTAGGGCGCGATCTTATCTTGCTTGAGCGGTTTTACGCCCATGCCAAGGAGTCGCGCCATATTATTATCATCTGAGACCATTGTTAAAAGGTTTTGCTATGAAATTAGCCTTTTGCTTCGAGACTTTTTAAGTATTTGTCAGCATCTAAGGCTGCCATGCAGCCCGAGCCTGCTGATGTGATCGCTTGGCGGTATACGTGATCCATAACATCGCCGCAGGCGAAGACTCCCGGTACGTTTGTTGCAGTGGCATTACCTTCAGTGCCGCTTTGCACAGTAATGTAGCCGCCAGCCATGTCTAATTGGCCTTCGAAAATATCAGTGTTGGGGCTGTGGCCAATAGCAATGAAAGCGCCATCGGCAGTTATTTCTTTTGTGCTGCCATCTTTGGTGCTTTTAATGCGTACACCCGTCATGCCCATATCATTTCCAAGCACTTCATCTAAAGTGGCATCCCATTCGATATTTACGTTGCCGTTTTCGGCTTTCTCCATGATGTGATCTACTAAGATCGCTTCGGCTTTGAACTCATCTCGGCGATGAATTACGGTGACTTCAGACGCAATATTTGAAAGGTATAAGGCTTCTTCCACCGCAGTATTGCCGCCGCCGACAACTACTACCGGCTTGCCTCGGTAAAAGAAACCATCACACGTAGCGCAGGCAGATACGCCTTTGCCCATGAATGCCGTTTCCGATTCTAAACCTAAGTATTTAGCTGACGCACCGGTCGCAATGATTAATGCATCGCAGGTGTAAACGCCGCTGTCACCCGTTAAAGTAAATGGTTTGCTTTTCACGTCGACGGTATGAATATGGTCAAACACGATCTCAGTTTCAAATCGCTCGGCATGGCGCAACATACGGGCCATGAGCTCGTTACCATCTACCCCTTGATCGTCTCCAGGCCAGTTGTCGACTTCGGTGGTAGTGGTCAATTGGCCGCCTTGTTGCATGCCTGTGATTAATACTGGGTTCAGGTTGGCACGTGCAGCATAGACTGCGGCGCTGTAGCCCGCTGGACCAGAGCCCAAGATAAGAACGTTGCAATGTTTAGCGTCTGACATGTTGAAAGCTTTCCAGTTGTTGAGTGTATTTTGTTTATTCTTCAGCGCAGAATTCTAAATAATTTAGTGTTCGATTAATAGCGAGCAATTCGAGTATTTCAATTGATGCCCTATAAAGCATGTAAACGCAATACAGAACGGTTAGGAATAGTGTTGGTAGGCCATTTCGCGTTAGAATAGATAGATTAAGATGAGGGAACTGTAGGAACATCATGCCACAGGCAAAGCGCAAACAAATAAAAGAGACGGTACAAGACGGCGGCGGAATTTTATCGCCACGAGTACGTGAGCTTGGCTCGGAGATCGTAGTAGTGATAAGTGTATTTTTATCGCTCTATGCATTGTTGTCACTATTGACTTATAACGCCAAAGACCCAGGTTGGTCCCATAGTGGCGGCTCGTCGAGCGAAGTGACCAATCTTGGAGGCCAATTCGGCGCCAATTTCTCAGACATGCTTTTGCATGGATTTGGTTATATGTCTTTTTTGGTACCGATTATGATTTTGGTGCTGGGTGTTAATTTTTTTCGTAATCGCCACGACACGGCTGAGCCATCGTATTTCAATCGGGTTTTAATTGCCGCTGGTTTCCTGGTCACGGTTATGGGCGGTTGCGGCATCGAAAATTTACATTTCAATCATTGGGCTGAAGCCAAGCATTTTAATGCTGGTGGGTATTTAGGCGGCTGGCTAAATGGGAATTTGGTCGATTTGTTTGGTCAAATAGGCTCAACCATGTTGATGGTGGTGTTATTTCTTACGGGTATTACTATTTTTTCTGGACTTTCTTGGTTTGGCTTGATGGATTCGATTGGCGAAAACATCTTCAAATTTATTGACTCAGTTAAAGATCGTCGCGAGCAAAAAGAAGATCGAGAGATCGGTGCTAAGGCGCGCATTGTGCGTCAAGAAGTGGTTACCGAGCTTAAAGAAAAGGTCAAGATCGCGCCAACAATTATGCCTAAGTTGGCGCCCGTTGAGTCGAAGAAAGAAGACAGTGGCCGCATGGAGCGCGAAAAGCAAACCAATATGTTTGACAGCATGCACAGCTCGAAAAGCGCTTTGCCAGCCCTGTCACTGCTTGACCCGCCCGACGCACAACAAGTCGGCTATTCTGATGATGAGCTCAATGCGATTAGCGTTTTGTTGGTGAAAAAGCTAGCCGACTTTAATGTGCCGATCGAAGTGGTCAGTGTTCATCAAGGCCCGGTTATTACCCGATTTGAAATTGACCCGGCTCCTGGTATTAAAGCGGCAACCATTACCGGTTTAGCGAAAGATTTAGCACGCGCTTTATCGACGGTCAGCGTGCGCGTGGTGGAAAATATCCCGGGTAAGTCTTACATCGGTATTGAGATTCCAAATGAGTCACGCGAGATCGTGCGATTGGTTGAAGGCTTGTCGTCGAGTCAGTTTGAAGACATGAGTTCGCCTCTGGCATTAGTCCTCGGTAAAGACATTAGCGGCAAAACTGTGATAGCCGACTTGGCAAAAATGCCACATGTATTGATTGCCGGTACCACTGGTTCTGGTAAGTCAGTGTGTATTAATGCCTTAATTTTAAGCTTGATCTATAAAGCCACAGCACAGCAAGTGCGCATGATCATGGTTGATCCAAAGATGCTTGAGTTATCGGTGTACGAAGGGATTCCGCATTTATTATGCCCTGTGGTCACCGATATGAGCGAGGCGGCCAATGCCTTGCGTTGGAGTATTGTCGAGATGGAGCGTCGCTACAAGCTAATGTCAGAGCTTGGAGTGCGTAATTTGGCTGGTTATAACCGAAAAATTAAGCAAGCTGAGGATGCGGGCGAACCAATATATGACCCTTTTGTCAAAGAAGGGCAGGTGCCAGAAGTATTACAAGAATTACCTTGTTTAGTTGTCATTATTGATGAATTGGCCGACTTGATGATGACAGTGGGTAAGAAGGTTGAAGAATTAATCACTCGCTTAGCTCAGAAAGGTCGCGCTTCAGGTGTGCACTTAGTATTGGCAACTCAGCGACCATCAGTTGATGTTATCACCGGGCTTTTGAAAGCCAATATTCCAACGCGTATTGCGTTTCAGGTATCGTCTAAAGTTGACTCCAGAACAGTCATCGACCAAATGGGCGCCGAGATGTTGCTTGGCCATGGCGATATGTTGTTCTTGCCGCCTGGCACCAGCTTGCCTGAGCGTGTTCATGGGAGTTTTGTGTCAGATAAAGAGGTGCATGAAGTCGTTGAGTCTTTAAAAGGAGACTCTGAGCCTGAATACGACGAATCTATTCTAAGCGCTCCTAAAGAGGTGAATAATGCCTTGCCGAGCGCGTTTCGTGACGATGCGGTTAACGATGATCCAGAAAACGATCCTTTATACGACCAGGCGGTAGAATTTGTTACTAAGACGCGCAAAGCGTCTATATCGTCAGTTCAGCGTCAATTGCGAGTTGGTTACAATCGCGCAGCCCGCATGATTGAAACTATGGAAATGACGGGTGTAGTTACTCCCGCCGAAGAGAATGGTCGTCGAGAGGTGTTGGCACCACCGCCGCCCGAAGATTAGCGTTTAACAGTAAACTGCGACATTGGTCGCGTGATTATATGAAAAACACCAAGCACGTTTTTGTCGCCAGCTCTAAGTTTGCACATCTTTTTTTTCTTTTGTCGTTTGCTTTCAGTGCATCTGTACATGCATCCGAGCCGATGCTTATGCGCTTCTTCGAAGAAGTGGAGACCTTGCAAGCGAGTTTCGATCAACGCATTGTAGATGAAAGTGGAAATACGCTCGAACTAAAAAAAGGCATTTTCTCATTATCGCGCCCTGGACGCTTTCGCTGGAATTACATAACAGACGACCCTGATTACCCCGTCGGTCAACAGATTATTTCCGATGGAAGTACCATCACGTTTTATGAGCCCGATTTAGAAACTGCCAATCAGCGCAGTATGATTAATGCCTTAGAGCAAGTGCCTACATTATTGTTAGTGCAATCAGGCGAAAGCTTAGAAAAACACTTTAATGTCACCGATTTTGGAAAAACCGACGGTTTGACTTGGGTTGCACTAAAGCCAAAGGATGAAAACGCAGGATATCAGGGGTTGATGATTGGTTTTGATAAGCAGCTTCTGAGCGCTATTGTGCTCACCGATGGACTGGGAAATGAAACTCGTTTGACTTTGCGCAATGTAGTGACAAATCAGACATTAAGTGACCAACTCTTTACCTTTGCGCCCTCCGAAGGCGTCGACTTGATACGACAGTAGATCGCTTTGGATAGGCACTCCTTAAAACTAATTTCGCCGGCCCTAAGCCGCGATATACCGTGACTCAGCTCAGTTTTTACCTTGCAATTGGTTTTGCTGGCGGAACCGGTGCCTTGTTGCGATATTTAGTCGGGCGTGCGACTGTCAATTTAGGGGCGGCTGCGCTACCATTCGGCACACTAATAGCGAATGTTTTAGGCTGCTTTTTAATGGGCTTTTTGTCGTGGTTATTGCTGCATAAATGGGCGGCGAGTCAACAAGTGCAAACAGTAGTGCTAACTGGCCTTTTAGGAGGGTTTACCACTTTCTCTGCGTTCTCACTTGAGACATTGACCTTGATTCAACAAGGTTCGTCAATTAAAGCTCTTATTTACGTCTGTTTGTCTGTTTTGCTTTGCTTGTTGATGTGCTTTGCTGGCTTGTTTTTAGCAAAGCAGATTAGCTGAGTAAATCGGTCGCGCTGATAGCTAAGCTAATGGCCAGAGAGTGGCGACGAACGTTTGCTGTGTTTATTACTTATACCTATAAACAAATATGATTGATCCACAATTACTTCGTAACGATATCGATGCGGTCGCGGCCGCGCTTTCTATAAAAGGCCATCAGCTTGATGTGTCAGCTTATACTGCCCTAGAAGCTAAGCGTAAATCCTTACAAGTAGAGTCTGAGGAGTTACAAGCAAAGCGAAATGCTCGCTCAAAGGAGATTGGTAAAACCAAAGCTCAAGGCGGTGACGTTGAGGCATTGATGCGCGAAGTCAACTCCTTTGCTGATCGTATGAAACAAGCTCAAGCTGAGTTGGAAGACATTAGAGAACAGATGTTTGCTATCACCGACATAATGCCTAATATGCCGCATGAGTCGGTTCCGGAGGGTAAGTCTGAAGACGACAATGTTGAATTGATGAAGTGGGGCGAACCTAAGGCTTATGATTTTGGTGTCAAAGACCATGTCGACTTAGGTGAGGCTTTAGATCAATTAGACTTCGAAACGGCGACCAAGATAGCCGGCCCCAGATTTGTTGTTATGAAAGGCGCGTTGGCAAGAATGAATCGTGCGTTGATCCAATACATGCTCGACACACATATTGAAGAGCATGGCTATCAAGAAGTTTATGTGCCGTATTTGGTCAACGAAGATAGTTTGAAAGGCACCGGACAGTTCTCAAAATTTGCCGATCATGACCTGTTTGCCACTCAAGCGGAAGATGGCTATTACTTGATTCCCACTGCTGAAGTGCCGGTTACTAACATCGTTCGTGATGAAATTTTAGGGAATAATGAACTTCCTGCGAAATTTGTGGCACATACCCCATGCTTTCGAAGAGAAGCTGGAAGTTATGGGCGAGATACTCGCGGTATGATTCGTCAGCATCAATTCGAGAAAGTTGAATTAGTACAGATTGTTAAACCAGAAGACTCGTATCAGGTTTTAGAAGAGTTAACTGGACATGCCGAAGCCATTTTACAAGGTTTAGGTTTGCCTTATCGAAAAGTCGCCTTGTGTGGCGGTGATCTAGGGTTTTCTGCAGCTAAAACGTATGATTTAGAGGTTTGGTTGCCCGGTCAGAATGCTTATAGAGAGATTTCTTCGTGTAGTAACTTTGAAGCCTTTCAAGCTCGTCGATTAAAGGCACGTTATAGGCCTGAAGAAAAGAAGACCGAGTTAGTGCATACCTTAAACGGTTCTGGTCTGGCGGTGGGTCGTACTTTACTAGCGATTCTGGAGAACTATCAGCAAGCCGATGGCTCGGTGGTGGTGCCTGAAGCGTTGCGTAGTTATATGGGTGGCATAGAGCTTATTTCTGGCACCTGATTTGGTGTCGTATAAGCATAGATAGCGATGTGTTTTCGGCACTGTGTTTTAGTACAATTGCAATTCATTGTTAATTCGGCCTCTGTTTTTTGATCTGACCGTGATTGTGTAGTAACTTTAGTTTAGAAATTGTAATTAAGTGTTTGTATTTGTTATTATTTCGGCGGTCTAGGGGTAGATTCTTCGAATAATAGACATTTTAGGGCGTTTTGCCCAATTTGTGACGCGTGTAAAGCGCATCGCGGGGTTGGTACTACCGTAGTAGAGTCCTCGACTTGCGTCGTTGGCTAGGTGGTATGTATTTTTAATAGACAGGTTAACAAAGATGACACGTGTATCAAATGCGGTTAAAACCGTAAGCACTATGGTTGGGGGTATTGCGCCGAAAACCAGTTCTTTCGTCCAAAGCACAATTCAGCGTCTAAATGATGCGAGTTCATCGACACTGCTAAATTCCGCAGCGATTATTCAGAGCTTTTTACGGCGACCTTGCCGACAGTATTTAGCTCTCGCCATCGTGGCGTCTTCAACGTCACTGCTTTTTCCTCAAGTTTCCATTGCTCAAGCTGATTCGGATTGGGGTCAGGAGGCATATTCTTATAAGCCTCGAGGGGATGGCGAAAGCGAATTTGATAACCGAAGTGCATCTTACGTTAGAGATTGGCGTGACGCCTTACCGCGCGAACAATACGAAGACACAGAGTTTGGCGGCCTGATGTATAACGAAGCGAGCACGCCAACCAAGCTCGAAATTCTTCGTTTACTCAGTAAAGATACTCCATCGATGATGGTATTTATGACGGCCTTATCAATGGGGTTGGATATTGAGACTGTTGCTCAGGCATCTGCCAAATATCAACCAGAAAAAAGTCGGGACCTTGCTGCATCGGCGGTTAATCTTTTACCTGTATTAACCGATTCTTCGAGCTACCTCTACTCAAGCTATGAATTAGAGGATCTTGAGCGTGAAGAAGATAAACCCTATTCAGTTGAAAGAGTGATAGAAAAGTTTTTTGAAGATCGCTTGGTTTTGCGGCCTTATCCCGATTGGTTTGATGGACAGTTTCACTTCATGGCGTCAGCTGCGGAGCTTAAAAAGCTGCAAACCCCTCAACAAGATATTGAGTGGTATCGTGCGAAGAGTACTGATGTTGATACTTCAAATCGGCCGATTTTTGTCTCCCTATATGAATCTTCAAGTTCAGTATTGATTGATGGTGAGCAGAGAATTGAAAGAGCTTTAAAAGAAAACCCAAATGCTTTGTTGCCAGTAGTTTTCATTTTTAATCGTTTGAACGAACGTTCGGCTGATCAGCTCGGTTATCCAATGAACATCAAAGGAGTTCAGGCGGCTTACGCTGAAAAGAACCTAATGTTGACGCCTACTCCCGAATGGCAGTTAGGTGAATACCATATGTACGCCACCTTGGATGAATTCTACGACATCTTCAATATCCCTGAAGAAGAAGATTTCGAACCAGAAGCGTGGCAAAAGTTACTCGAAGAGGCTGAGGACTATACGGTAACCGATACCGCATTCCTTATGGTTGTGCTAGGTGCCCCCGAAGATCAAGACACGACGACGAAACGTTTGATAGCAAGCGAGCATCTATACGCCGCTTGGGATGACCCTCGTTCGGAGTCTTCCTTTCCGTATGTGGCACCGTCTGATGAGGAACCAGCTACATTAAATAATTTGATGGGCAAAGGTTTGATTTTTAGTCGACCAGATCTCATTGCCGCATTGAATGCTCTAGGTGTGACTAAAGTACCTGTTGCGTTTTATTACTTAGATAGTGCTCGCGTGAAACCTTACAACAAGGGGCCGAGACCGTTGATCCAATCAATTTTAGGGATCATACCATCTATTCAAACTTTCGGAGGTAGTGGTGGACTCATATGCGCCTCTCCTCCGTGCACAGAATAAGAACAATTAGCGAGCTTCGTGAGTTGCAGCGTTTTAGACTTGTTGGAGAGTCTTTAATTAATAAAATGATGATAAATAGAATTAAGGGTAAGTTAATTCTGGTTGGTTTCACCAGTGCTGTTGTGACGGCGTCGGGAGCGTCGGCACAAGTTGCTGATCAGGGCTTATCGCCCGCTTCGAATACCTATCGGTCGTATCAAGATGCATCGTTGGCGCGAGATAGTGGCTTAAATCAGCCGCTGGAATTGCTCAACGATTTTTACCCGGCGATCACCGTCGATGTCTCGAGTCATGATAATGTGCGTCGCAGATCGGATTTTAATGAGTCCGACCTTCGTATCGCGGTATCTCCGAGCCTTGGCTACCGAACAAGTATTGGTAGGCATCAGTTTTACGCGGCTTACGCGGGTACCTATACATTTCACCAAGATCTCGATCAAGAGGATGCCGAATCAAATGCAGTGAGTGCTAAGTTAGGTTTAGATCTAACTCGTCGTTGGGATCTCGATCTTTTCGCTAGCGTAGGCGAGAGCTTCGAGCAGCGAGGTATCTCTGGTAGTCGGCAGTTTAATCAGTTTGCAAACAATGGCATTGATTCTGGTCCTGAGCGTGTTGATTTTTTAAATTATGGGGCAGACCTGATTTTTGGTCGAAAAATTGGCGTTCTGACAGGTGTGCTTGGTTATGATCACAGTGAGTCAGGGTTTGAGTCGGATGATTTGTTTAATGGAAACGACGCAAGTAACCGAGATAGAGAGTCTGATTCTATTCACCTAGACCTTAATTGGCAGTTCGCTAATAAGACATCTGTATTTGGTCGTGTTCAACGCACGGAAACCGATTATGACCTTTCGCAGCCAAACCTTGATAGTCGCCAAACTGATTATTTAGTTGGGCTTCGATTTAAGCCGGCTAACTCCTTAAGCGGTGTTGCATCAGTAGGTCTTACTCGTAGAGATTTTGATGAGTCGTCTCGAGAATCTTTTGATGGCAGCACTTACTATGTGAATCTGAATTATGCGATTAGCCCATTTTCGAATATAGGCTTAAGTGCGTCCCGCTTTGTCGAAGAGCCGGGTGACGAAAATGCTGATTTCTACGAAAGTGAATTTATTGGCGCACAATGGAATCATGGGATCACGCCTCAATTGGTTTTTAATAGCTACATTAAAGCAATTGATGATGATTACAATATTGGTAGAGAAGACAAATTTATTGATTGGGGAGTCGGTTTAGATTATGTCTGGAGAAATTGGCTTACTGCGGGTATTTACTACGGTGATATCGAGCGCAGATCGAATATAGATGGTCTTGACTACGATGATCGCTATATCGGTATTCGTCTTCGCTCCGACCTTAGAACTCTGCTCGAAGGTCGTGGTAGAAAATATCGAGAACCTTCGTCGTTTGACTATCCTAAGAAGACTGAGCCAAGCCAGTAAATGGGCCTCAAATTAGTATTCTCACGAACACTTAGAATTGTGCAATAATATTACGAGTGAGCCGTATTTCGGCATCGCGGCCACATAGCGTAATTCATTGATTTCAGTGAGTTTTTAAGCAACTTGGTTGATGATTTTTTACGATAAGGATACTTCACGCATGCTACCAATAAGACTAAAGTCGACGAAAGCACCGCATATTTTGGTTAGAAGTATGCTCCGTCTATTGGCTTCTTTGAAAAGAGTTCACGCCGCTGCTTTGATGGCGACTTTGTTGTGCCTGTCCTTCGCTGCTGATTCCCAGCAAGTGCGAAATGTGCCTGATTCTGAAGTCTCTAGCTTATTAAATGAAATTCAATCGGCTAACCGCACCCGAGCTATCTATACTGCACGGAATAGACGCAAAGTTGCCGATATAAGTTTTGATAGTGAGTTTGACCTCGTTAAACGGTCGGGCAAATGGAGCACTATCAGGTTTAAACAACGTGCGGTGCCTGCATGGGTTAGCGCTGATTACGTTGTGGTTTCTGGTCAGTTTGCAACAGTTAGAGCGAATCAATTGAATATGCGAATTGATGCGTCAATAAGCTCTCCGGTGCTAACTCGCTTGACTAACGGGTATAGGTCTCGAGTACTGGCTCGAAAAAATGGATTTGTGAGGATAATGGCCCCGGCCGGTCTGCAGTTTGCTATTTTTGCTGGTTCAGAGGAGCAAGCTGAAGCTTCACTCGCAAACGCAGCTACGAGATCAGCTGTGTTGCCTATAATAAGTGAAGGTTCGCGCGAGCAAAGCCCCCAGTTTACTGGAATTCAGCAATCGCAAACAACAGCGCCTGCTAATAACAGCGATCAAAAGCAAACTTTAGAATCCAGCACACCATCTCAAAGTCTACAAGAACGCTTACACGTTATTGCTCCTGGCGACGCTATTTCTTTATTAGTGTTCGGAGAGTCTGACTTGAGCGTCGAAAATCTACGCGTGCCACAAAGCGGCGCTGTTTCTTTACCATTGATTGGCGCAACCTCGGTCGCCGGTAGGACAACTGCCGAAGTTGAGAAGGATGTTATTGAGCGATTGTCTCAAGGATATGTCCGTAACCCGCGTTTGTCCGTAACTATGTTCAGCTATCGCCCGGTTTTTATTCGAGGTGCAATTGAGGAAACAGGTTCATATCCGTTTAGTGAAGGCTTAACCATTGGCAAGGCTATTGCTTTGGCAGGGGGCAGTAAGAAGTCAGCGAAACCAAATGGGGTGAGTATTCTGCGTGATGGCAACATTGTGTCTGAAGGCTTGTCTGTCGATAGTTTCTTGGAAGTTAAATCGGGCGATGTAATCACAATTGCAGAAGAAAAGAGTTTCGATGAAGATGGTTCGACCTACATTTATTTGCATGGCGAAGTTGCATCGCCAGGTGAATACAAGTTTCGCTCGGGCTTGACTGTTGAAAAAGCGATTGTACTCGCCGGTGGCTTTACGATTCGCGGTTCTCGTAAGAAAATTTCAGTGACTCGTTATGATGGTAAAGATGTTAATGAAGAGCCCGAAAAAGTAAAGAAGGTTAAGCTCTACACTGAAATCAAACCTGGTGACGTTATCAATGTAGGAGCTACTTGGTTTTGAATGATTTAGGTGAGCACGCATCCGGGGCTTCGGTAGATTCTAATCCAGGTGCTGAAGAATCTGTTAAGGCTTGGTTTAGTAAGCCGAGCGGCACTGTTTCACAGGCCACCGCTCCCCTGAGTGACTCTTTAGCGGTAACGATTGGCGGAATCGTTCAAACGGCTAAAGACAATCGTCTTGTGATTATATTGATCATGGTGCTCGGATGTATCGGGGGCGTACTAAAAGCGTTTTCTGAAACGCCTGTTTATCGTGCGTCGCTAACCATGGCAGTTGAGCCAAGTTCTCGAAACTCGCGTCAGTCGTTGTTTGATCCTTATGCTTACCGATTTTATGAAACTCAGTACGAGTTGCTTAAAAGTCGCTCTGTGGCCGAACGCGTGGTTGATGAATTAGGCTTGGTTGAGCGTGAATCTGTGCAGAGATTGTTGGTACCGCCAAGCACGTTGCGGTCGCTAGCCTTGGAAGCTGAGAGATTGACAGGGCTTGATTTAATAGCCGATGCGCCAATAGAAAATGCACCTAAACAACAATTGACCGAGCTTCAAAAGCGCAATAAGCGTCAGTGGCTTACGCAAGTGATTCAAGGGGGGGTGAGTGTCAGTGGTGGAGATAAAACCAATTTGGTCAATGTCACGTTTAATTCGATAAACCCTGAGTTTGCAGCAGAAATAGCCAATACTTTGGTGTCGGCCTATATTGATGAAGGTTTAGATTCGCAATTAAATCGATCACAGCAAACCACTCGTTGGTTTGCCCAAAGAATTCAAGATTTACGCGTTGCTTTAGACGAATCTCAAGCGCGCTTACAAAAGTTTTTACTTGATGAAAACCTTCTCGACACTTCGCGCAATGAGCAGATTACTACGGCAGAACTGCAAAGCTTAAACACCGAGTTTATTGCGGCTCGAGCAAATCTCGATGAAACGGCGAAACGCTATGGGGCACGCCACCCCAAGCTAGAGGAGGCTCGTGCAGAATATAATGCGGCCAAGTCTCGTCTAGATCGAGCTTCTCGATCGCTATCCTCGAATCGAGAAAAGCAGGTAAAACTTGAATTGCTAGAGCGTGAAGTAAAGCGCAACACCGAATTTTATGAGGCCTTTCTTTCTAAGTTTAAAGAAGCCGATCTGTCGTCGTCGGGCACTCAGGTCGCTAGCGCACGAATCGTCGACCGGGCTTTAGCTCCAAGTGCGCCTGTATATCCTCAGAAACAGCGAATTGTCTTGATGTGGACTATCGGTGGTTTATTTTTAGGCCTCGGCATTGCGTTTTTGCGAGAGCAACTCGATAGCACATTTAAGAGCGGCCGAATGGTAGAAGAGAAGTTGCAACTGCCGTTGTTTGGCGTTGTTCAGTCGATGCCGGAAGAGTTAGAGAATGTTGAGCAACACTATATTGAAAATACACGTTCTGTTTTTGCCGAGGCAATAAATCATATTCGAACAGGGGTTATGTATTCTGATGTAGACAACCCTCCACATGTGCTTGTGGTTACTTCATCGGTACAGAGTGAAGGTAAAACCACCTTAGCGTCCAACTTAGCTCTGTCTTATGCTCAGCTTGGAAGGACACTATTGATTGATGCTGATTTACGTCGCCCGAGAATTAAGCATATTATGGAAACTTCTGCGACGGCTGGGTTAGTGGAGCTCGTAGCAGGTGTCGCAAATATTCGTCAGTCGATAGTGCAAAACCCGAACGAAAAGAATCTATTTGTTTTGAACTCCGGTTCAACACCTCCCAACCCCTTGGAATTACTTGCAAGTGACCGGTTTAGCGCTTTATTAGATAAGCTCAAGCGTGAGTTTGAGTACATTATCATTGATACTGCACCGGTGCTTCCAGCAAGCGACGCAGTAGTGCTAGGGCGGCTCTGCGATACCTTATTGATGGCAATTCAGTCGGATAGGACTACACATCATATGGCTCGAGATGCAATTCGTCGTTTGAATGCGAGTAATGTTTCGGTGGGCGGGCTGATATTAACTCAAGCAAATATTAAAAAGGGTAACCCTTATCAGTACGGCGGGTACTATGGCTATGGTGCTTATGCCTACGTCGAAGATAAGAAATAGTTTGCATTTGGCGCGTTCGATTTAAGAGTCAGAAGTAAGCAAAAGTTGTTTCAATGGGGCTGTTTTAAAGGGGGGATTATGAAGAGCCATCAGCGAGCAGGAATAAAGAGCCATCAGCGAGCGGGGATAAATAGCCATCAGCGAGCAGGCAAAGGGAGCCATCAGCGAGACGGCAGGAATCGCCAACAGTATGAGCGCATGGCTGATCAGGCCAAATTGATGGTGATCATAGCCGTGTTCTTTACGGCATCCTGCTTTGCCTACGCGTCCTATGAAAGCTCAAAGTGTATTGATACCGAAAATCAATGCCAGGATGAAGAGCAAGGTTTTCTCTCGAAATTATATTTTAGCGAAAAAAGTGCGGAGCGTTTAAATCTTGAGCGCGAGGTCTCCTCCGACTCTAAAGGATTCGAATTTATGGTTTGGGATCGCGAAAGGGTAAGCCTTTCAAAAGAGCTCCTTTCGCTGCAACATCGGCGAATAAACTTACAACCCTTAAATGGCGAGCTTTGGTTAGAGTTGAATTACCTTAATCACACTGCGGGGGTTGCTCATGCGCAGCGATCGTGGGTTTTGAATAGGTCGCAGAACATCGTCAGTTGGAACGATCAACAACGCGCGCAATTGGTACATCAGTGTGTGAATGAATTTGAAGTTTATGGTCAAGTCATCACATCGTCGTGCATAGAAATTTTAGTGCAGTTGCCTTTAAATAAGAACATTGGGCGAATTGCTACAAACGCAAAAATAAGTGTGGAGCGTTTAGAGCTTGCTCGATCTGAGGCTCTAAAAAGTCAAATTATCGAGGCACCATGATGATTCGCAAGAATAAAGTTCAAAGCTCGAGTCAGAGTTTATTGGACCAAATCATTTGGTTTGCGTTTTTAGCATTACTCGTTGTTATATCGTTTGTGAATGAAGTGTTCAGTAGCAAGAGTTGGTTATTGATTGCTTGCGCAGTTTATTTTTTATCTGCGTTAACCGCGGTCAATATATTCGTTGGCGGGCGATGCAATTGGCTCGCATTGAATAAATCAAAGCCCGCTCTATTGGTTTTGCTACTAATGGTGTTGTTATTAGTGGCACAAATATATGTTTCTTTGCCGAGTAACACTGATTGGTTATTAAAAATCGATCGTAGCCAATTTACGCCGGATTGGTATGCGCCGATGGCTAAGTGGAGCGTGGTTCCCGAAAAAACGCGCTGGTTATTGGCTAGTGAATTGATGATTTTCTTCGGTTTTTGTTTATCAATTGCGCTGCTTAGTACTCGTCGTCGGCTAAAGCAGCTTCTCTTTGTGTTGATGTTAGTAGGTTTGTTTCATGCTTTGATTGCCATGATGGCCAAATTTGGCTCTTTGCACTTGGTTGACACAAAACAGTTAGACGGTCACTTTGACGCAGCACGTGCATGGTTTGTTAATCGAAATCATTTTGCAGCCTTTATGAGTCTATGTATGACCGGCGCAATGACGTTTCAAATTAAACAGGTTTTAGATCAGCCAAAGTTGTCGCCATCTCAGGTGTTACTTAAACAGCTCAGTAGCGTTCACTTAATCTATTTTTCTGCCTTAATAATAGCCATAGTAGCCATTGTGTTATCTCAGTCTCGCGCAGCCTTTGCTGGGTTGGTCTTGTCGATTGTTGTAATGCTGTTGTTAGTAGGTAAATACGTATTTAAACGCACCTCTAGTTCTCGGTTGACGTTCTTAATACCGATCCTAATTGTTGTTTGTTGTTCGCTTATATACTTTGGCGCTGACTTGATTGAGCGTTTTGGGTCAGATTCATATTTAGGTGAGCGTTTAGCGCAATGGAAACTTACTTGGGTGGCAATAGATCACTCTCCGTTTATAGGCTTTGGCGGAAACAGCTACGCTGACGTATTTCAAATATTGCGTGGCGATAATGAATTCAGGCAAGTTGTGTACAATCAGGCTCACAACGATTATCTTCATATCTGGCTTGAACAAGGTGCTCTAGGCTTAATTCTTTGGCTAGCCTTGCTATTTTTGGTGCTTCGTTCTTCTTACCTAGTCTTGCAAACCACTCGCAGCCGTTTAGTGTCGGCTACAATGCTCGCGGTTTTGATCTCCGTGTCTTGTGCCTTGATCCAGTCTATGGTCGATTTCAATTTGCAAATCATTAACATACGGTTCTACTTTTTTGTAATAATGTCCTTAGCATTTTCGGTGCCAATGATTAAGCATCGAACAGGGTAGTGCTTACTGCCAAACGAATTTATTTGAAAGTAGCTTTTACGAGAACACGCATGACAAAAAAGATATTAGTAACCGGTGGCGCAGGCTTTCTGGGCTCTCACCTTTGTGAGTTGTTGTTGGCATCGGGCCATGAGGTTCTCTGCGTAGATAATTATTTTACGGGTAACAAAGGCAATATCTTACCGTTATTGGAAAACCCCCGCTTTGAGTTGATGCGTCATGATGTGACGTTTCCGCTCTATGTTGAAGTTGATGAGATTTATAACTTGGCTTGCCCAGCATCACCAATTCATTATCAACATGACCCGGTGCAAACTACTAAAACTAGTGTGCATGGTGCAATTAATATGCTGGGCTTGGCGAAGCGTGTCGGCGCCAAAATATTACAAGCCTCAACTAGCGAAGTCTATGGTGACCCAAGTGTGCATCCGCAAACAGAAGACTATTGGGGTAATGTAAACCCGATCGGCATTCGCTCTTGCTATGATGAAGGTAAGCGTTGCGCCGAGACGCTGTTTTTTGACTATCATCGTCAACATGATTTACGCATTAAGGTAATGCGTATCTTTAATACCTATGGTCCAAGAATGCACCCGGATGATGGTCGAGTAGTCTCGAACTTTATTGTGCAGGCCTTAAAAGGAGAGAACATCACAATTTATGGTGACGGTAGTCAGACTCGTTCTTTTTGCTACGTAGATGATCTCGTGAGAGGAATGGTGCTTTTAATGAACACTGCTGATGACGTTACAGGACCTATTAATATTGGCAATCCGAATGAATTCACAATTTTGCAATTAGCTGAAACGGTGAAGGAAATGGTCGGTTCGTCCTCGGAAATTATCTTGCAAGACTTACCAAGCGATGACCCTAAACAACGTCAGCCCAATATTGATGTAGCTAAGTCTGTTCTGAACTGGGAGCCGACTATTGAACTTGAGCAAGGCTTGGTTAAAACCATCGACTATTTTAGACAGGTCGTTGAAGGTTAGCGTTTAAACGCAATTATTTGAAGAAGCTGTCGTAGAGGCCTATGCGTAAACTGTCCATACAGCATTATCAGTGTTTTAGGGCTGATAACCGTTTGAGTATGGACATATATGCCGACTGCCTCTCTCAAGCGCTTGATTCTTCATCCAGTATTAATCTCACTCGATTTGTTCCAAAGTCATCACTAGAGCGCTACTCTCAAAATCGTTTGATGATGCGTTACCTGCGTTATCGAAGGTACCCTCATCTTGTTAAAGACCTTTCAGCTGATCTTCATCATGTTCTCGATCATGGCTACGCGCATTTATTGCCGAGTTTAGGAGATGGCCTAAAGTGCACCACCGCACACGATCTAATTCCTCTACTGCAATGGAAAGGAGATTTGGGTGTTGATGGCGTAACTAAAGGGTCACGCAAGCCGATGTTAAATTTACATTCTCTGTCGTTTCTAGAACGCTACGACGGTATTGTGGCGGTCAGTGAAAGCACTAAGAGAGACCTAGTTGAGCATCTTGAACTTGACCCAAAAAAAATTACCGTCGTCTCTCCACCTCTGTTGCCGCAGTTTAAACCTTTGGCAGATGACGTGATACAGCGATTCGCTTCCAAGTATAAACTCGAGTCAAATTACCAATGGCTAATGGTCAGTGGGCGAGAATTTTACAAGAATCATAAGGGAAGCCTTACAGCAGTCAGTCAGTTAGTTAAGGGCGGACGTAGAAATATTAGAATCGTTAAGACTGGGGCAGCATCAAGCGAGTTTAGTGAACTTGTGGCTTCTTTGAACCTTCAAGACTATGTGGTCGAGCTGTTTTTGGAAGACTTTAGCGAATTACCGATGTTGTACAATTTTATTGATTGTTTGATTTTTCCATCGTTTTACGAGGGCTTTGGTATGCCTGTTGCTGAAGCTCTCGCATGCGGTACGGCCGTAGTTGCGTCTGATCGAGGCGCTCTGCCCGAAGTTATGGGTAGCTTGGGAGATTTGCTTGAACCGAACGATGCCAATGCAATCGCGAATACGCTGTCTGAAATTTTAGATAGCTCAGCTCTTCGTAAGCATTTTGCTGATGAAGGACCTCGAGAGATGAAAAAATTTAGTTTGCCAGCTATTGCTGAGCAGATGGAATCATTCTATTTCTCTGTTGCAGAAAATCTTTAATTGTTTAAGTAGTTAATCGCGTCGATAGTAGCGTCAACGGTTACGTGAACGTTGTAATTTTCCGTTACATGCTCTCTAGCTCTAGTACCCATGAGTCTAGCCTTCTCTTGGTTTTCAATCATATAGATCATTTTTCGTGAGAGCTCTTCTGGGTCTCCAAATTGATAAACAAAGCCGGTTTTACCATCTATGATCAAGTCGTCACTGCTACCAGCCCGATTGCTGACGATGGCAGGTAAACCGCAAACCATGGCTTCATTGACAACCAATCCCCATGTTTCATCATAGTCTGAGCCGAGTAAGAAACAATCTCCTAGAGTGTAAGTGCTTGGTAGTGACTTCTGGTTTACAAACCCTAAAAAATTGACTGGCAAACCCTTTGACTGCGCTTCTTTTTCTAACTTCTGTTTGAGTTCTCCGTCGCCAACTATGAGGAGTTGCGTATTCTGATGTGTCGCATAACAAAGTTGGAATGCAGTTAGTAGTTCTTTTACATTCTTTTTTTCTATTAGCTTCCCTGCATAGATAAAGCAAAACTCACCGCTTTGATGCTCTGTTAGAGGTGTCGCGGTTATTTTCTTAGGAATATCGTTTATAAAACGACTGTTATCAATAAAGTAAGGTGCGTTGAAAATTGCATTGGCGTTAATGCCGTTATCTGTATAGAACTGTGTATTACTTTTACCGATAGACAAAAATGCATGACAGCGGCTAAGTAATATGCGGTGGGCTAGCCTCACATACCAAGGACGCTGTTTCTTAGCGTTGGACTCACCTCGCATAATAGTCTTGATTCTAAGCCTTTGAGTCGCAAACAAGCTTTGTATCAATAGTTTCGAATGCCAGCCAGTGAGCACGACGATGTCAGGTGATATTCGTTTGAGCTCACTGTATACACTCGGGCAGTCTATTCCAGAGAAACTTGATAAATTGGGGTTTTCAGCAACGTTGTCCAAGCACTCAGAATAGTACCCATCTCTTAACGAAATATCCCATGAAAATTGTTTGCCAAAACCAACACTTTGCTGCTCCGCGTTTGGGATTATCCCAAATAGCACCGTAAGATCTATTTGCTTTTTCTTAGCCAACTCTCGAAACCAGGGAGCATGATATTGAATCGGGTGAGTAGCTATTATCACAAGCCGGGTTTTATTCAACATTATCTTCTCTGCTTTCGGGGCAAGCGCCGTGAATATCTGATTTACTTAATAATCTTTGACCTTTTAGCCATAATCCAATTGCTCCGATAATTCCGCCTATATTCGATAAAAATGTAACAGGTATGTACCAAGGGTGGCGCAGGTGAAATTTGGTGATGCAAGCTTTAAACGGTGATGTAAAAAGCTTGAACCAACGTTTATTTTGATTTTTGACCACTAAATAATAGTAGTACATTCCAATTGTATGGGATGGATTTAAGGAGGTTAAGTGGTTTCCGTAAGATCTGGTTCCGCCCGATTCTTGTTTTAAGTGTTTAAGACTTGCCTTAGGCTCGAATACGATTGTATTGCCATGGCCTACGAATCTTTCAGCTGCTTCCGCTTCAAAGCGATAAGCGACTTTGGTGAAATTATTATCGAAACCTCCAGCTTGAAGTAATTTAGTGCGTCTAAACGAAACGTTACATCCTATAAAGCGTCGAACCTTGGTCGCTGTCGAAGAGTTAAATTGAAACGCATCAGGGTCGCGCTCGTTTCCATCGCGGTAGGATGAATGCTCGGCTGGAAGAGCAGTTTCCCATGATTGAATTACTTGTCCGGCAACTGCACTAACTTCTGAGTCTAAGTAACGGTTAGCATGCTCGAAAACTAAGTTTGAGCTAGGGACAATATCATCATCAACATACAACACAATGTCGCCTGATGCTTTCATTGCACCTATGTTCATTGCGTTTGGAATCGAAGGAGTTGTCAAACGAAGCCAGAGTATTTGACCGCTTTCATGCAATTCTTCAAGCGCTATTGTAACCGGCTCCGAATGGTCAATTGATTGATCAACAATAATGATCTCTGACGCTCTATATTCCAACTCGATTAAGCTATTGATTGTTTCAATCAAAACTATTTCACGATTAAACGTAGGTATTACTATAGAAACGATCGGGCTTGGGCTCATGGGCTAAGTATACCTCTTACTTCCATTTTCGGTTTGAAAAATAGTCGCTTAACCTATGCTTTTATGTGTGATGAATTTCTTTTTGACGTCAGACTTTTATTGAAAACCACTTGTACTATACAGGTTTAGATCAAGAAAAAGACGAATTTTCTGAACCGGCCATCTTACTTTTAAGGGTCTAGTCTTCGCTGCGGATAGCGCTTGAGGAGTTTTATCAAGCTAGCACTGCCTAGGAAGATCTCGGTCGGTTTAATATCTGGGACTAAGGTCAATATCGTTTTGCTAGGGCAACATTCATCACGGCTGCATTGGATGACCCAGTCTTAGATAGTGATTAGCAATTGCAATATTGCTTCATATTAAGTAGCAAGAGCCATTACCCTGAGACGATCAGTTCTTATATTTTGCTTCTTTCATCGGCACCTTATTAGCGAGACGAGGAGCTTTAAGAATGCACGCCAATGTAAAGGATTCTCTTTAAGCGCCTTTAGAAAGTAGAGGCGGCTAGATACGATATCTTTATTCGCTAAGTTAGAACCTATGAAGTAGTAGTAGCTCGCACTAGATTGATTATCAATTGTGTTTTGCTTTCTTTGAGATTCATTCAGTTTCTTGAGACGCATAAGTATCGGGGCTTCAGATTCAGCTCGTTTACGTGCGCGGATACACTCGATAATATGCTCGGTAGTTTGAAATTGATAATCGCGCCTTGTAAAGCTGATTGATGATTGGTCAGTTCCAGCATGATAAAGAACCTCGTTGATTGATCGATGTTCACCGAGTTCGACCAAACGCGACCATAGATCTATATCCTGAGCGACTATGAAGTCGCTGCGATAGCCTCCTACAGTTTCGTAGGTAGAGCGTTTAAACATTACACTGCCATGATGTGGGGGGCCCTCAAGCTTATCAATACTATCGGCTTTTAGTCCATTGAGAGCGCTGTTTAAAGACTGATTTATCGTATTGAAATACTCGCCCTTAGGACCAATAAACGTCGTTCCGGTCGAGCTCATAACTAGTTGAGAGGTTGAATTAAATGCCTCAACTTGTTTGGCAAAACGTGTCTCTACCGACCAATCACCGTTGTCATGTCGAGCGATCAATTCACCATTAGCTAGTTTGCAGCCAGTAATTAGTGCTTTGGTGAGCCCAGTGTTTTCTTGATCGATGACCTTTATGCGAGAATCGAGGTTGTTGTATTTATTGAGTATGTTTAGAGAATCATC
>CAKZRZ010000292.1 GCA_937918955.1 uncultured Arenicella sp. | reverse complement strand
TTGGTCAAGAATTCGCAATGCTTGAGCATCGATAATTGCTTCACCGGCTTCGTTTACGCCGCCTCGTAGAGCGGTAATCATTTTTGACCAAATATTCATGGGTAACTCCAATTGTGTTTTGCTTTAGCCCTTAGTTCTAGGGGGCTAATTTGCGGGTTATGTGCCGTTCCTGGCAGGGTGTTCGTTAAATTTACTTCTTTAAGAAAGCTTGAAAGGCTTCGGTTGCTTGAATGGTGTTTTCAGCCAATGTTTCAACTTCAAGCACAATTTCGTTAATGCTTGATGAGGCGCTTAGCGCTCCGAACATATAGTAGTAATCGCCGTGATCTATATCTGTTTCAAGGCTTATAGTAGAGAGCGGCAAGAACTTATGTGTTCTGAGCACGTATTCGTTGAACTTTGCGGTGTCGGCGACGTCCTTTAATGAAAACAAAACCGCCTCTGCCAAGATTTGATCGCCGCCGGCGGTCAAGAAAACCGGCAAGTCACCATAGTGGTGCATCGAAATAACAATGGTTGAATCAAGGCCGTCGATGATTTCTATCGAGCAGCTATCATTGTTAAACGCGGGTCGTTCTTTTAGAGCGCTGAAAAGGCTCTCTGTCGTCCATCTGTGTGCTGCATTGTCGTTCATATTAGTTCCTCCTGTTCCAATGTCTTTTGCATTTACCTGAAACTCAGTTTCAGTGTGTTCTTGCGGTTTGCGTAAATCTTTCTCGTAGGCGGTAAGTAGTTTGCCGTTTTCCGGAAGCACCCAAACCTCTTTCTTGACCAAGCCGAGTTCGCGTAAGCGTTTGCGGTATTCTCGTTGGTATTCTGCTGATGATTTCTTCGTCATGTAAAGCACTATAATCTATTACATGTAAGTTTGTCAATAATTGTTACATGTAAGATTTTGTGGTACAGTTATTCGCGAAATAACACTAACAAAAGGAGACGGCTATGAAATGCTCATCTTGTAAAAATGGAAATCTTGAACGAGGCTATTTTGAAGGTCTATTTGCTTGTCACACGTGTTCAAATTGTGGAGGCGACCTCATATTGCTTGGCGATTTTCTGCGTTGGCAAGAGCTAAACCCTAAGGCCGACCTGAGTGTTGAGGCAAAAGTTGACGTTGTTGCTGAAGATACATCTCGTGCAATGCTCTGCCCTTTAAGCGGTACATTAATGACCAAATACCGCATTGCCGCAGATACTGAGCATCGTCTAGATTTGAGCCCAAGCATTAATGCAGTTTGGTTAGATAAAGGCGAATGGGACTTGCTTAAAGAAAAAGGGCTGGCGAATAAGTTGGCCGAAATTTTCACCGATCATTGGCAGCGCGGTGTACGTGAAGAAGAGACTTCAGAAGTGCTTGAAGATTTGTATGAGCGCCGTTTTGGTGAAAATTACGAACAGGTCAAGGCATTTAAGTCGGTGTTGCAAGCCATGCCGAACCGTCAAGAGGTAGTTGCGTATTTGCTCAGTGATTAGTTCTTAAAGCATGAGAATGCCCGTGATGGGCATTAATGGAGTTTGACTGGTTGGTGACGGAAGTCGCCGGCCTCATTTAAAAAGGAGAGAATTATGTCGTTTAAAGTTAATACACTTGGGGCCAAAGTTATAAGGGCTGAGCGTGTGCTCGATGCTGAGATGATCGCGATCAATCTGGCTATGATAGTCATTCTGGCTGCCCTTATAGTCAGTCTCAATAGTGCCCTATTGGGCTTGATGAGCATTGGCTATTTCGCTACAGCCCTAACCGCATTTGCATCTATGATCGCTAGCGCGATCGAGGTTGTGATAACGCTGCTCGACTAAATAAGTTCAGCTAAAGAGCGGTAAGCTCAAAAAGGTTTAACCACAACCAAGATAACAATACCCACCAGTAAGAACACAGGAGCCTCGTTAAGCCAGCGATAAAATACATGACCATGTGGAATGTCGTCATTCGCGAAGCGCCTCATTGTCTTACCGCACCAGAGGTGATAGGCCACCAATACTGCAACCAGAAGCAATTTGGCGTGCATCCAGCCGGTGTTAACTTTCCATGCAGCCATCAACCAAAAGCCAAACACCAATGATGCCGCCATTGCGGGTGTCATGATGCCGTGATACAGCTTGCGTTGCATCACCTTGAATCGCTCTTTACTGACCGTGTCTTCTGACATGGCGTGGTAAACGAATAGGCGAGGCATGTAGAAAATTCCGGCCATCCAGCAAATAACTGAGATGATGTGTAGTGATTTGATCCAAAGCATGGTGTGAGGTTATCACGCGCTTTATTAAAGATTTATGAAAAAGTTGATTTTTTGCTAATCCAAAATTGGAAAAAATGCATCTAAGTTGGTGTGAGTTTATAAATAGGAGCTAGAAATCATGAAAATTATCAGTTTTATCGTATTACTTATTATTGTGTCGGTGAGTCTTGATTTGGCTACGCCATCGTATTCGCTTGCGGCCTGGGGTAGTAATTGCAAGCACTCCCGCGATGTAAGCCGAGAAGTGCCCTTAGGGGATGCAAGGCTATTAAAGGTGGCCGCAGGTGCAGGAACGCTAAAAATAGTTGGCGAAGAGCGTGATAACATATCGATTGATGCGAGATTATGTTCCGAATCTAAAGAGCAGCTTGAGCATATGAGCGTTAGCGATGAGGTGTCTGGCGACACACTGGAAATCGAAACTCGCTTCAGTCAAGGTAGCTTTCGTAAGAAGTCGTGGCAAAATGCCGCGATAGACCTAACCTTGACCGTGCCCAACTCGATAGCAATGGACGTTGCAGACAGCAGCGGTGCTGCTCAACTTAAAGGTTTGTTGTCACTCGTGATGGTCGATTCATCGGGTGAGCTTACTATTAAAAATATCGCTGGCGACGTTGATGTTACTGATTCGTCTGGCGCTCTGACAATTAAAAACGTTAAAGGCAGCGTAGCTCTCACGGATAGCTCTGGGTCTATCGACGTCAAAAACGTTGTTAAAGATCTGCTTGTGAGAGTTGATAGTTCAGGTGGTATTGAAGCATCGAACATTGGCGGCGATGTTTTAGTTAAGCGTGATAGCAGTGGCTCGATTGAGGTGGCGGATGTTGCTGGAGACTTTAGGGTTGCTAAAGATTCATCGGGCGGCATCCGCTATGACAATGTAGGCGGTAAGGTGAGTTTGCCTTAAGGTTTAGCTCAAGCTAAGTTGAATTAAAGCGTCATTTTGACCTCGCGAAGCGAGAGGAAAAATCTCCTAGACTGTTGTGGCAACTATTAGATCCTTCGCTTTCGCTCAGGATGACGACGAGGTGAGGTCTCGCTTGCCTGAAGAGCGCCGTCAATTTGACCGAGCGAGGCGTGAGGAAAGGTTTTCAATACAACTTGGGTGAGGGTTAAATCTTTCGCTTTCGCTCAGAATGACGATGAGGTGAGGTCTCGCTTATTTAAAGAGCACCGTCAATTTGACTGGGCGAGGCGCGAGGGAAAGTTTTCAAGACAACTTGGGTAAGGGTTAGATCTTTCGCTTTCGCTCAAGATGACGATGAGGTGAGGTCTTGCTTATTTAAAGA
>CAKZRZ010000291.1 GCA_937918955.1 uncultured Arenicella sp. | reverse complement strand
CGCGTCCAATACATGCTGGTTGATGAGTACCAAGACACCAATGAAGCTCAGTATCGCTTGGTAAAAACCTTAGTTGCGGGCAGCCAGGGTAATGGGCTGACCGCTGTAGGTGACGACGACCAGTCTATTTACGCTTGGCGCGGTGCACAGCCCGAAAATCTGGTGCAGTTGCAAACTGACTTTCCCTCACTAGAATTGGTCAAACTGGAGCAGAATTACCGTTCTATGGGGCGCATTCTCGCTTTGGCAAACCACGTTATTCAAAACAACCCTCGACCGTTTGATAAAAAGCTTTGGAGTGATCTGGGCTTTGGCGACCCAATCGTGGTTATTAATGCCGAAAACGATGAGCGCGAAGCCGAAAAGGTAGTCGCAGGCTTAATGCAGCATCGCTTTCAACATCAGACGCCCTATAAGAACTACGCGATTTTATATCGAGGCAATCATCAAGCCCGAATGCTCGAGCAAAAGCTTCGCGAAATGCACATTCCGTATTATTTGAGTGGTGGTTTATCGTTCTTTGATCGATCAGAGATTAAAGACGTGATGGCCTATCTGCGCTTAATCAGCAATCCATCAGATGACAACGCCTTTGTGCGCGCAATTAATACGCCGCGTCGAGGTATTGGAGCCTCAACGCTCGAGGCTTTAGCTGAAACTGCCAAGGCCGACTCGGCTGATTCAGGCAAAATTGGGCTTGAAGCCTGTAGCCTTTATGATGCGATCACTAGCCCGTTTGTGCACCAGTTCTTGCAGCCGAAGCGTCAAAGCTCAATCAGAGAGTTTCAGCATTGGCTCGCCGAAATGATGGAACGAGCATTAACTGAGCCGCCCTTAAAGCTGATTGACGATATCCTCAGTGATATTGATTATGAGGAATGGGTCACCAAGCAGAGCGCCAGCCCTGAACAGGCCGAGATGCGCTGGCGAAACGTCGAAGACCTGCTGAACTGGGTAAAGTCTATTGTTAAGAAAGATGAGGCTAAAAACCTAGCTGACGTTGTTTCAACTATCAGTTTGATGGGCATCTTAGAGAAAAATAATGAAGAAGATGCCGATCAAGTGTCTCTCATGACCTTGCACGCATCCAAAGGATTGGAGTTTCCACATGTCACTATTGTTGGCATGGAAGAAGAAATTTTGCCACACAAAACCAGTATTGAAGACGATATGGTCGAAGAAGAGCGGCGCTTGTTCTATGTTGGTATTACGCGTGCTCAGCGGGAGCTAACGTTGTCGTACGCGAATCAACGTAAGCGCTATGGTGAGGTTATCGAATGCTCTCCTAGCCGTTTCTTAGATGAGCTTGATGAGCAGCATATTGTTTGGGAAGAGAAGTTGGCCAAAGATCCTGCGCGCAAAGAAGAGGTTGGCCAAGCCCACTTAGCAGCTATGCGGGCCTTACTTGGTTAGCGTAATTGCGGTATTCACAGCTAAAATAACTGTAATATTTAACCTTATCTACGAACCAAAAGCTTGACACATCTGGTACAATCGCGCCCGATGAACGAATAGGCGTGTGCGAATAAAATAAGCCTGAAAAGGTCAAGCGCCAAAAAAACAGCTTAAGTCATTGAATTGAATGCTTATTAGCGGCTAGAGGCCTGCTTTGATTTCAATGAAGTAGGCCGTGAAAGAATTTAAATTAGCTAAAAAATCTAAACCAAATAGGTTTAGGCAATCTTAGGAGCACCTATGGCTGACAATAACGTTAGCGACGTAAATGCCAATGGCATGAGCGTTGAAGATCAAAAGAGGCGTCGTTTCCTCACAGGTATCACAGCTGGCTTTGGCGCGGTGGGCGTCGGCACAGCGGTAGTACCATTTGTATTGAGCATGAGCCCAAGTGAACGCGCTAAAAATGCAGGCGCACCGGTTCAATATGACTTCTCAAAAATTCAAGAAGGTCAATTGGTTAAAGTAGAATGGCGCGGTAAGCCCGTTGTTTTGCTAAAGCGTAGTGGCGAAATGATGGCGGGCCTAGATGCAATCAAAGGTAGCCTTGCTGATCCTGATTCAGCGGCAAGTATTCAACCTGGTTACGCTCAAAACAACCAACGAGCGGATGCGGCTCGTCCAGAACTATTGGTAATGGAAGGTGTTTGTACTCACCTTGGTTGCTCTCCAGTAGAAAAACTAGCGATTGGCCCTGATCCGCAAATGGGCGCAGACTCACAAGGCGGTTTTTTCTGCCCTTGCCACGGTTCAAAGTTTGATCTTGCCGGTCGAGTCTACAAAGACGTACCAGCGACAACTAACATGCCTGTACCTCCATACAAGTTTGAAGGTTCAGTGATCACCATTGGTGAAGACGACGGGAGGAACGCGTAATGGCTATTCATCGTCATGATAACCATAAAAGTGCAAATGCTTTTATGGAATGGGTTGACCAACGTTTCCCCGCAACTAAAGTTTGGAACGAGCATCTTGCCGAATACATGGCAGCCAAAAATTTCAACTTTTGGTATTTCTTTGGCTCATTAGCTATTTTGATGTTGGTTGTGCAAATCGCCACCGGCATCTTTTTAACCATGCACTACAAACCAGATGCTGAGCTAGCATTTGCCTCGGTTGAGTACATCATGCGCGACGTGCCCTATGGCTGGCTAGTTCGCTACTTGCACTCTACGGGTGCTTCGATGTTCTTCGTGGTGGTCTATCTGCATATGTTCCGCGGCGTAATCTATGGATCGCACCGTGAGCCACGTGAGCTTGTATGGTTAATCGGCTGCGTAATCTTCGTGGCTTTGATGGCCGAAGCATTTATGGGCTACCTGCTACCTTGGGGCAATATGTCTTATTGGGGCGCTCAGGTAATTCTATCGTTGTTTGACGTTATTCCATTTGTTGGCCCCGCGTTGACCGAGTGGATTCGTGGCGACTTCGTTATCTCTGACGCAACGCTAAACCGTTTCTTCGCCTTTCACGTGATTTTGTTACCACTTATCTTGGTTGCCTTGGTGTTCTTGCACCTTGTAGCGCTTCACCAAGTGGGCTCAAACAACCCCGATGGCATCGATATTTACGAAAACCTAGACGAAGACGGTAAGCCAGTAGATGGCATTCCTTTCTTCCCATACATCGTCATCAAAGACTTGATTGGTGTTGCTGGGTTCCTAATCGTTTACTTAGGCATTGTGTTTTTCTGGCCGGACCTAGGCGGTATCTTCTTAGAGAAAGATAATTTCGCGCCTGCCAATCCGCTGCAAACACCACCGGATATCGTGCCGCTTTGGTATTTCACGCCGTTCTACTCTATCTTGCGTGCGAGTACTACATCGTTGCTAGAAGCAATGCTTTGGATTAACGCCGGAATCGTTGCTTGGATGTGGATACGATCTAAGATCAGTATCAAAGCTAAAATTGCTTTTAGCATCCTTGCCGCTGGCGTCGCTGTAGGCTTGTACTTCGGTAGTGGTAAAGCATGGGGCGTAGTCTTGATGGCCGCCGCAATCGTATGCTTCTTCTTGCTTCCATGGTTAGATCGTTCACCGGTTTACTCAATTCGCTATCGCAGCATGCCGTTCAAAATCGCCTTAGTACTGTTTTTGGCTGCATTCTTTATTTTAGGTTACCTAGGTATGAATGCACCAACACCTGGTAAAACGTTATTGGCACAGATTTGTACTGTTATCTACTTCGCGTTCTTCGCGCTTATGCCTTGGTTTACTAGCATTGGTCAAACCAAGCCAGAGCCATCTCGCGTAACTTACGAAGCGCACTAGGAGACATTGAAATGAAAAAACTATCTCTATTATTAGTGACTTTGTTGTCAGCCAGTGTTCTTGCGTCAAGTGCTTTAGCAGCAGGCGGACATGGTGCGGCGGTTGACGAAGTTCACATGAATATGTCTGATAAGGCATCATTGCAAAATGGTGCAAAAATCTTCGTAAACTACTGTTTGTCTTGTCACAGCGCTGAGTACTCTCGCTACAATCGCGTTGCCGAAGACTTGGAAATTCCGCTATGGCAGCTCAAAGAGAACTTAATGTTCACGACTGAGAAAGAAGGCGATCTAATGAAAACCACTATGCCAGCAGATGATGCTAAAGCATGGTTCGGTGTAACGCCTCCAGATCTTTCATTAGTAGCTCGCGTTCGTAAGCCTGATTGGATTTACACTTACTTACGCGCTTTCTATCTAGATGAGAGTAGCCCAAGCGGTTGGAATAATTCATTGTTTGAAAACGTAGCAATGCCTCATGCAATGTATGAGCTTCAAGGCGTTCAGCGTGTTGTTGGTAAAATTGATAGCGCCACCCAAGAAGTTGATTCGCATGGTAAGCCAATTGCTAAAGAAGGCCAGATCATTGTTGGCGACACCATCTTTGAATTACAGCATCCAGGTAAAATGAGTTCAGTTGAGTTTGATAAAGCGATGTCTGATTTGACTGCTTTCTTGAGCTATATGGGCGAGCCAGCGCAGCTAAAGCGTCATACGATTGGTGTTTTTACAATCGGTTTTCTGATTCTGTTAATGTTGCTATGTATGGTGCTCAAGGCTGAGTACTGGCGCGACGTACACTAGAAAGCGCTGTTAACTAAACTAAGACGCGGCATGAGACAGCTCATGTCGCGTTTTGTTATTTATAAAGATTGCTAAAAATCGAATCGACAAACGTCTTTTCACTGTATTGTTAGCACTGAAATACCACAAAAAAATAGGAAAATTGTATGAGCACACTCGCAACCAGACGTTCGATTATGACGCTTTATTCTGGAACAGACTGCGTGTTAAGTCATGCGTGCCGCATTGTCTTACAAGAAAAGGATATTGAATGTGAAGTGGTCTATACCGACCCTTCTGATACTTGCCAAGAGTTGGCTGAGTTCAATCCATATTACGAAACACCTACCTTGGTTGATCGTGACTTAATCTTATATGATCCATTCATTATTAATGAATATCTAGACGAGCGATTACCACACCCGCCATTGATGCCGGTAGACCCAGTGTCACGCGCGAAGCAGCGTTTAATGATTATGCGTTTAAACCGCGACTGGTTTGATTCAGTTAAAGCGCTTCAAGCAGACAAGCGAGATAAAGCAGCGCACAAAGTGATTCGCGATGGCCTTATCGCAATCTCTCCGCTATTTACTGAGCAAGACTACGCGATGGGCGAAGAGTACTCTTTGGTCGACGTTATCTTGGCGCCACTGTTATGGCGTTTGCCAGTATTGAACATCGTTTTGCCAAAGCAGGCACAGGTTGTTGAAGAGTATGCTGAGCGTTTGTTTGAGCGCCAAGCTTTCCAAGACAGCATGAGCGACACAGAGCGAGATCTACGCGGATTTTAATCGGTAGATTTATCTTTGTTAGAACCGCTTAAGGAAAATTACCAACATGGCCTCAACTAAACCCTATTTATTGCGTGCAATTTTTGAATGGGCTGAGGACAATGGCTTCACGCCCCAAGTTTTGGTTAATGCCGAAGCAAAGGGCGTTGAAGTTCCGGTCGCACATGTTGTGGACGGGCAAATAGTTTTAAATATTGGTTCGTCTGCAATTCAGTTGCACGTTATGGATAACGAGTGCGTCAGCTTTTCGGCGAGATTTAGCGGTGTAGAGCAAGATATTTTCTTGCCGATCGATTCGATTCTTGCGATTTTCGCCCGCGAAAATTCGCAAGGTATCTTTTTTGACGATGCAAATGACGAAGGCTTAGATCCCGAACCAAGTGGTCCAGCAACCATAAGTTCAAGCGAGCCAACACCGATTAAGCCAAAGGAAAAGGCGAAACGCGATACCTCGCATTTGAAGATCATTAAGTAGTATAGCGAAGCTGGCAGCCTAAATTTCTAGGGCTGTTCCAAATCACCGCGCTTATCTACCAGCTTCCAGTTTTTCACCTGTTCATAAATAACTGCTGTTTCAATGTGCGCGACCTCGGGTCGTTCAGCAAATGAGTCGAGAACAAAATCTCGAAGCGTTTCAGCATCCTTCACTGCAATATGCACCATAAAGTCATTTGCGCCGCTAAGGTGGTAGATGGTGAGTACTTCATCTAAGCCTATTACGTAATCCTGAAAGGCTTGCAGCCCAACCCTTGAATGCTGATTCATTCTAATGGCAACCATGGCTTGCAAACCCAGCCCAAGCGCTATCAAGTCGACTTCAACATGTGCGTCACGAATATAGCCGCGTGCACGAAGGTAGCGAACACGTTCAAGACATGACGAAGGCGCTAAGCCTATTTGTTCTGCTAGCTCTTTGTTGGCAATCCGTGCATTGTTCCTTAAGGCGGCAATTATTTCGAAGTCTATTTGGTCTATGTCGCTCATATGGCTGATTCTCAGAATTAAATTCGGCGAAGAAAGTTTACGTCAAATATTGTATATGATAATGAACAGTCTAACGAATATGAGTGTAATGCTGTAATGAAGAATATTAATAATGAAGAAGCTATTTTCGATTCAGCGAAAAAGTTATCGCCACGGAGAAATTCGACTAAGGCGGCTAGTGTTCGGGAGTTAGCAGCAGAACAACTTGTTCATTTTAATATTGAAGTCGATGGGGATCTCGGTCACGCATTGCTGAGTGCTGTAGAGCGAGTGTATGAGTGTCAGGGTAATATCGAATTGATGTGGCAAGAAGCTCAAGCGAGTATGGCGAACCTTGAGACCTCTGAAAAAGCCGCTCTATTCAATGCTAAAAAGTTTCTCTCTTTTCAATTGGCAAAGGTCCTAGACACTCTGCAAAATCCCTTCAGGAGTAATTATCAAGCTCTCGGCTACAGTCAATCGACTATGAGCGCAAAGTCTGCCTATCCGGTGTTCGATAATGTTAATGCGATCTTCTCCGCAACGCCTGCGATCACACGAACCGCGACTTATATTTACGCTTGTGCTGATTGGATTAGCGATGCCTTTGAAGGTAAAGAAATGATGCTCGACATATATTCGCGCTTGCTCAATCCGACTTCAATTTCATTGGCGAATCACATTGTCGATCTTGAGGCAGGCCAATATGCATCGGAGTATATGGCGTGGAACTTTAATAGCGGCATGGCGGCGATCGACGCAACTCTATCGCATTTACTTGGTCATGAAGACATCTTAATCGCGAGTCAAAATATCTATGGCGGTGCGCATCAACTAATTCATGACTGGTTTGCTAAGCCATCAAATTTGAATGTCGCGGTGGCGCAGTTTAGTGGTGAAGAAACTCAAGCTTTTACGAAAACACTTGCAATGGTTAAAGAGCAATATGCTGACCGCATTGCGGCGGGCAAACAAATTTATTTGTACCTTGAGTCTCCCTGCAATCCACACGGCTATGTGCTTGATGTGCCTGCGCTCTGTCGCCTCGCACACGAGTCTGGAATACGCGTGATCTTAGATGCAACGGTTGGCACGCCGTTCTTGGTGCAACCCTTGCAGCGTGAAGACAGCAGCGAGCGGCCTGATTTTGTTATTCACAGCTATACAAAAGATCTCACGGGTTCAGGATCGGTTATTGCTGGTTGTGTAATTGCTCGAAACCAAGACATGTTTAATGCCAAGGGCGCGCCGGGCTGGGAAAATACCATGTTCTGGAATGTATACTACGTAAAAGGCGCGTTTCTGAACGCCGATACAGCCTTTGAAGTGATGGCTGGTATGCGAACCCTTGAAGTGCGCATGCTTAAAAAGTGCATAACCACTAAAGTTTTCGCAAGCTTTATGGATTCGCATCCAATGATCACGGTGAACTGTAATGCACTTAGTAGTAATAAAAATTATCAACTCGCGCAGCAAAATTTGTTTCTAGGTTTTCCTTCTGGCTTGTTTACTGTTGATATGGGAGAGCAATTGCCGCGAGAAGCATTCCAGCGTTTTTTTGACTGCTTGGAACCTGCGTTCTCACATATGATTAGTTTAGGCCAAACAAATAGTATTGTTAGCTGCCCCGGTTTGACAACTCATTCAGAACTAAACTCAGAGCAGCAAGCTGAAGCGCAGATATTCCCAAGTACCATTCGGTTTGCAATGGGCATTGAAAACCCGATTGATTTGATCGAGCACATTGTTGCGGCAAGCGAGCTTGCAATCGACCCTGTTATCGAGAACTTTTCAAGCATGTTTATGTCGTTAGATGAAGCGCGTACTATGGCTAAAGACACCTACCTTGCTATGCAACGGGACTACGCCAACGCAACCTTGTAACTCTCAGAAAAGAATGAGCAAACCAAATACCAAATCCTAGGCAATAGAATGAAACGTTTTTTCGACCATCTACAAGACAACATCAACGAAGTTAAACAAGCCGGCCTGTATAAGGCTGAGCGAGTAATAAATGGCGCACAGCAAGCTGAGGTGAAAGTAAGTTCGGGTGATTCCGTTCTTAATTTTTGTGCGAATAATTATCTTGGCTTAGCAAACCACTCGACGTTAATTGACGCGGCTAAAAGCGGCCTTGATCAACATGGTTTCGGTATGGCGTCTGTGCGGTTTATATGCGGCACACAAGATATACATAAAACACTTGAATCTAAACTGAGCAATTTTTTAGGTACTGAAGACACCATACTTTACTCCTCTTGCTTTGATGCTAATGCAGGCTTATTCGAAACCATACTTGGCGCTGAAGACGCAATCATCTCTGATGCGCTGAACCATGCCAGCATTATTGACGGCGTGCGCTTGTGCAAAGCTAAGCGATTTCGTTATGCCAACAACGATATGATTGAACTCGAAGCACAGCTAAAAGCGGCCGACCAAGCAGGCGCACGTTTTAAGTTGATCGCGACTGACGGCGTGTTTTCGATGGACGGTGTTATCGCTAATTTGAACGCGGTATGCGACTTGGCTGATAAATACAATGCCATGGTGATGGTTGATGATTCGCACGCGGTCGGATTTGTCGGTAAGCAAGGCCGCGGAACGCATGAATATTGTGACGTAATGGGCCGAGTCGATATCATCACTGGCACGTTGGGTAAGGCGATGGGCGGCGCCTCAGGTGGATACACTTCAGGCAAGAAAGAGTTAGTAGAGTGGTTACGTCAGAGGTCTCGCCCTTACTTATTTTCAAATTCCTTAGCGCCTGCAATTGTCACTGCGTCTATCAAGGTGCTCGACTTATTAGCCGAGGGAGGCGAGCTGCGCAGCACACTCGAGCGCAATAGTGCGCATTTTAGAGCTCGTATGAGTGAAGCCGGTTTTACACTATCAGGCGCAGACCATGCAATCATCCCCGTGATGCTAGGCGATGCTAAGCTAGCCACGGAGATGGCATCACGTATGCTTGATGAAGGTATTTACGTTGTTGGTTTTTCGTTCCCGGTTGTGCCAAAAGGCCAGGCTAGAATCAGAACGCAAATGTCCGCTGCGCACAGTTTGGAGCAAGTTGATCAGTGTATTGACGCCTTCATAAAAGTCGGCAAAGACATCGGAGTGATCTAACATATGAAAGCTCAAGCTCTGAATCATAAGTCAATGAAAGCCCTATCTAAGTTACATCCTGAAAAAGGGATTTGGATGACCGATGCCGAGATCCCAAGCGTTGGGCCAAATGATCTCCTTATAAAGATTCGCAAGACAGCTATTTGCGGAACCGACATGCATATTTATGCGTGGGACGAGTGGTCGCAAAACACCATTCCCGTACCGATGATTGTCGGCCACGAGTACGTTGGCGAAGTTGTTGATATTGGGCAAGAAGTACGAGGCTTCGAGATTGGCAATCGCGTTTCTGGTGAAGGTCATATCACATGTGGGCACTGCCGTAATTGTCGCGCAGGCCGCCGCCACCTGTGTCGAAACACCTTTGGAGTCGGCGTCGATCGCCAAGGTGCATTCGCCGAGTACTTAGTTATTCCGGCATTTAATGCATTCAAAATTCCCGACAATATTAGCGACGACTTAGCCGCGATTTTTGATCCTTTTGGCAATGCTGTGCATACTGCTTTATCGTTTAATCTTACTGGTGAAGATGTGCTTATAACCGGTGCGGGCCCAATTGGCATTATGGCGGCTGCGGTAGCAAAGCACGTTGGTGCGCGTCATGTAGTGGTGACCGATGTGAACGACTATCGCTTAGAGCTTGCTTTGAAAATGGGCGCAAGCCGGGCGGTTAATGTGGCTAAAGAATCGGTCGAAGATACCATGCAAGAGCTAGGTATGACCGAGGGCTTTGATGTTGGCATGGAAATGTCGGGCGTGTCATCGGCATTTACTTCAATGCTAGAAAATATGAATCATGGCGGTAAGATTGCCATGCTCGGCATACCGTCAAATGACATGGCCATAGATTGGACCAAAGTGATATTTAAAGGCCTTGAGATCAAAGGCATTTATGGTCGTGAGATGTTCGAAACCTGGTACAAGATGGCGAGCTTAATTCAATCAGGTTTGGATCTTTCTCCAATGTTGACGCACCAGTTTCCGGTTGAAGAATTTCAAGCAGGTTTTGACATGATGGCCTCGGGGCAATCAGGAAAAGTCATTTTAGATTGGTCTTAAGATTTAGCTCGCTACTCAAGCGCGAATAGCGAGCTAAGTTGAACAGCTCCATGGTGCCCTTCTCAGCTTCTCGCTGACTCGAGATAGCACCCGGGCTCCAAGGTGAAACTGAAAGTAATTTTAGTTTGCTTTAATAACCTCGCCGCCTTTCATAACAAAGTCGACGTTTTCGAGAAGTTGAATATTCTCTAGCGGATTTCCCTTTACGGCAACGATGTCAGCGTATTTACCAATGCTGAGCGTGCCGAGGTTATCGCTTTCATCAAGCAAGTCAGCGGCGTTCACGGTGGCCGCGGTGATCGCTTGAATTTCGCTCATGCCGTTGTCGACCATCAACTTAAACTCTTGAGCATTGTCTCCATGATTGGACACGCCACTGTCGGTACCGAAGGCAATTTTGACACCGGCCTCAACCGCTTTAGCAAAATTGGCTTTAAGCTGCGGGCCGATCTCGCGAGCCTTTGGGCGAACAATTTCTGGGAAGTAACCATCAATCTCTGCTTTTTTCGCAACGAACTCGCCAGCTAGTATGGTTGGCACTAAATAGGTGCCGTATTTCTTCATGAGCTTGCGTGTTTCGTCGTCCATTAAGGTGCCATGTTCAATGCTGTTGATGCCGGCTTTTATTGCGCGTTTCATTCCCTCAGCGCCATGAGCATGAGCCGCAACTTTAAAGCCGTAATCTTTAGCCGTTTGCATAATGGCTTCAAGTTCATCATCCATAAACTGTGGATTCTGGCCGCTCTTGGCAGTACTAAGCACACCGCCGGTCGCCGTGATTTTGATTAGATCGGCACCTTCTTTGTAGCGCTGACGAACCGCTTTGCGCGCTTCAGCGATGCCGTTGACTACCCCATCTTTAGCGTGCGGGTCGCCCATTATATCTGCTCGATGACCATTTGTAGGGTCGGCATGACCGCCGGTGGTCGCTAACGATTTGCCTGCTGTGAAAATTCGGGGGCCTTGGACATGCCCTTGCGCGATGGCTGATCGAAGAGATTTTGTTACGGTGCCGTCGTCACCAAGGTTGCGAACCGTGGTAAAGCCAGCCTCTAAGGTTAGGCGAGCGTAGTTAACTGATCGAAAGGCATAATCGGCTGTATTTAAAGTGTAGCCTTCAATATATGAGCTGGGGCTACTTTGAGAAGTTAAATGAACGTGCATATCGATTAAGCCCGGCAAGCACGTTGCATCACTCAAGTCGACAATAGATTCTGCTTGAGCTGTAGAATCGATAGCGCTAATTCGGCCATCGGTGATACTAAAGCTACGTGGGCCAGTCAGGCGTTGTTTTTCAACGTCAACAGTAGCACCACACTTTACGATTACGTCAGAGGCAAAGGCGCTATTGGCAGTTAAGCCAAGACTCAAAAGAGCCACGGGTGCGATTAGAGTTTTTTTCATGGAATTAATTATCGATTTGTTTATCCGAAGCCTTAGCCTAACACATGATACTCTAGCGACTCGTTGACACATCTCATCAAACTAGGCGCAAGCGCGGTGCAAAACAATGCAAAACAAACTAGGCTTCATTTATGCATTCGCGGCCTATGTATTTTGGGGAGTTATCCCTCTTTTTTGGAAGCAGCTCGACCACGTAAATAGTATTGAAATTGTGATACATCGCATGCTCTGGTCGTGCGTTTTGGTGACTTTGCTGATTCTATTGAGCCGCCAGTGGGCAAGCTTTAAATTACTGCTCTCACAGCCCCAGCTGATGCTGCGTTTATTCGCTGCATCAGGCCTCATCTCACTGAATTGGGCGGTATTCATCTGGGCGGTAAATAATGACCGTTTGGTCGAAACCTCATTGGGTTATTTTATGAACCCGCTGATTAGTGTTGCCTTAGGAGTAGTGTTGTTTTCAGAAGTGCTCAGGCGAGGGCAATGGCTGGCATTGTTAGTTGCCGGTGTTGGCGTTTTATATCTGTTTGTAACGCATGGCTCCTTCCCGTGGATATCGTTTGTTCTGGCTATTACTTTTTCCTTATATAGTGCTGTTAAAAAGAGTATCAGCGCGTCAGCAACACATGGCATGGCTATAGAGACTCTCTATTTCTTTTTACCAGCACTAATTTATCTAATCTATATAGAGTGGCAAGGCAGCGGTCAATTTTTTCAAGGGTCAAGCAATTCATGGATGCTTATTCTAGGCGGGTTGTTCACGCTCATACCTTTGGTATTGTTCGCCGCCGCCGCAAAGCGAATTAGCATGACGGCGCTTGGTATGATGCAGTACATTGGTCCGACCTTGCAGCT
>CAKZRZ010000290.1 GCA_937918955.1 uncultured Arenicella sp. | reverse complement strand
AGTTCTCCTTGTTCGTCATCATTAACTTGATCGGCCATCATGCCTTGAAGTGCTGGGCTTACCAGCCCTCCAAGTGCGGTTATCGGCATGCCTATAAAGACCAGTATCGGGTTGTCGACAATGGTCAGAAACGCTAACGCGCCGATCGAAATTAGCATGCTGAAAAAAGCCGTGCGTTCAACGCCAATTTTTCGGATTGCTAAGCTGAGCACATAGATTTGAATCAATGCTGCACAAATACCATATACCGCTAAGCTGATGCCGACCGTTGAGGGTTCCCATGCGAATTTTTCAATCGTAAAAAAGCTCCAAACAGAGGGGTAAACGCCATTTGCCGTGGAATAGAAAAACACCACAAACATGAGACTGCCAACCGTTGGTAAGTTGCGAATTCTGAGCAATGCGAGAAAGGGGTTGGCGCGGTGCCACTCGAACTTTCTTCTGTTTTCTGGCGAGAGAGTTTCGGGTAAAACCAGAAGTCCAAAAAGCGCATTTGCTATTGCCAAAACTCCGGCAACAATAAAAGGCATCCGTGTACCAAATTCTGCAAGCAAACCTCCAATCGCGGGGCCAAGTACAAAGCCAATGCCAAATGCGCCGCCAATGTAACCAAAATTGGCGGAGCGCTCGCCTTTTGCAGAGATGTCCGATAAGTACGCCGCAGCTGTAGAGTAGGTTGCACCGCTAACGCCAGAGACGATTCGGGCTAAAAACAATAGAAACAGGCTAGGCGCAATTGCCATGACAAAATAGTCGACGCCCATAAAGATGAGCGAAATTATTAACACCGGTCTGCGGCCATATCGGTCCGACAAATTCCCTAGAAATGGACCAAACAGAAACTGCATCGCAGCGTAGCTAAACGTAAGCAATCCACCCCATAAGGCCGCGTCAGCCATTGAAACATTGCCTACCTCGCGAATTAACTCGGGCATTACAGGAATAACCAGGCCAATCCCCATTGCATCGAGCATCACCGTAATGACGATGAATAACATCGATGTTTTCTTAGCGGTACGTGTGTTCGATGAAGTACTGTCTTTTGAATCGTTCAAACTAGTGGTCAATCCCTTGCTAAGGTTAAAACTGAGCAGATTAAATTGTTTGAGTAGCCATGCTTGAGCGGCAACAAATGTATTGCAGTCAGTGTACGGACTTTTTCGTTATGAATAAATGCGTTTCGGAGCTGCTCGCGGTACTATCGCGTCAATTATTTCTTATGCTATTTATTGGCTTGGTATTTCTATGTCTGATTATCACTTTTCATCGCTCTCGCTCAAGCCCGAGCTACAAAACAACTTGTCGTCCTTGGGTTTTAATTCGATGACCGCAATTCAAGCGCAGAGCCTACCCATGATCTTGTCAGGCAAAGATGTTATTGCTCAAGGGCAAACGGGTTCGGGTAAAACCGCGGCATTTGGTTTAGGTTTATTGAATAAGTTAGATGCCAAGCTTTTCAAGGTTCAATCTTTGGTGCTTTGTCCTACTCGTGAACTGGCCGAGCAGGTTTCTGGTGAAATTCGCCGCTTAGCCCGAGGCATTGCCAATGTGAAAGTAATAACAGTCTATGGTGGCACGCCAATTAAATCGCAGATAGTTTCATTGGAAAAAGGCGCGCACATAGTTGTCGGCACGCCTGGGCGTATTGATGATCTGCTGGGTAAGGGCTCTTTAGATCTTGCCAATATGTCGACATTGGTCTTAGACGAGGCTGATCGTATGCTTGATATGGGCTTTCAGAAAACGCTAGAAGCGATTATCGACGCAGTACCGGCTGAAAGGCAGACATTGTTGTTTAGCGCTACCTATCCTAAAGGTATTAAAGCAATTGCTGAAAAAATCATGCAAAACCCAAGCGTTGCCGAAGTCGCACCAACGCAAGACACCGTGCGTGTTGATCAAGCGTTTTTTTTGGTTGAAAACGAGCAAGATCGCTTACAGTCCCTGAAGCTTCTACTGCTCGACAATAGTGGCAAGCAGTCGGTGGTGTTTTGTAATACTCGCCAAGATAGTCAAACAGTCGCCGGTGGCCTTAAAAGCGCGGGCTTTAGTGCGGCGGCTTTGCATGGTGACATGGAGCAGAAAGATCGAGATCAAACGTTGGTGCGTTTTTCTAATGGCAGCGTCAATACGCTTGTTGCCACTGATGTCGCGGCGCGCGGCCTTGATATCGAGTCACTTGCATTGGTGTTTAATTATCATTTACCTAGAGAGCTTGAAGTCTATACGCACCGAATTGGTCGTACCGGCCGAGCGGGTGAGAAGGGCCAAGCGTGCTCATTATTTCAAGTATCTGAGCAATTTCGTGTGGATAAACTCGAAGACTATTTAAACACCGAGATTCGACCAAGCATGTTGCCACCGGTAGAGCTTCTTGATCAATCGCCTGAGCGCCCTAAGATGTCAACCTTGCGCGTAGAGGGCGGTAAGCGCCAAAAGCTTCGCCCTGGAGATTTGGTTGGCGCCTTAACTAAAGCCGACGAAATCTCTGGCGCGAATCTTGGAAAAATTCAAATACTGGATAATTGGGCTTACGTCGCAGTTGACCGACCGCTGGCAAAGCTTGCCTTGCAACAACTCGCTCAAGGCAAAATCAAAGGTAAATCGTTCAGAGCTCGGCTAATTTAGTACGCCTTTATGGCTCATTTTTCGAGCATAAAGATAGAGCGCAACCGCGATCAAGAAAATGGTTGCCGAGAATGCCGCTGCGCTAGCACCACCCAAAATTTCATAACCATTTGAAAGTCCGTAGTTGTATACATTGCTTAAGACAACGCCAATTAGCGACACTAGAAATACTGGTGCGCTGAGTTTTCTCTTGAATAGTAAAAGGACGGAGCCCAACATGCTAGCCCATATCGCTGTTGCCCACGCGAGTATCATCCATGTTGGCAGGGAATAAAAGTAGTCGAGTTGTGCTTGACTGAAATTCCCAGCTGCCATGTAGGCTTTGTTCTTGGTTTGTGTCATGACGTAGTCAAGTGCGCCAATGCTATTCCAAAGAAGTGACAATACTCCCACAATCCACAAATGCCTAGGAGTAATGTTCGATGTGTTCGTCATCTTGATCCCCGTCTGTAGTGATTTGTTTTTACTCAAACTTCAGCTTTAGGTTATCAGCCAAGATCAGTGCAGAAAAGTTACTCAATGCATAAATGATTAATTTGTGCATAAAAGTGGTCATAAACCCTTGAACCTATTGATTCTATCCCCATAATTCACGCATTCGATTTTGGACACACTTTTAGAAACATGACTGAACAAGAAAACCAAGATTTATCAGAAGAAAATCAAGTAGATATCGTCGATGTTGAGGCCGAAGAAGCCATTGATGCAGAGGAGCAAATTGACCCAGCGAGTGAGCTAGAAGCCGCACAAGCTGAAATCGCTCAGCTTAAGGATGCTTATCTTCGAGCCAAAGCTGAAGAAGATAATGTACGTCGACGTGCGGAGAAAGAAGTCGCCAATAGTCGAAAATTTGCTGTTGAAGGCTTTGCTAAGGAAATGGTCAATGTTTTCGATAGCTTAAAGTTAGCGGCAGCTGTCGAAGTAGCCGATGACGCTGATGACGCGGTAAAGAGTATTCACGAAGGCGTCGGTATTACCTTAAAGCAATTACAATCGGGTTTTGCGAAGTACGCCTTGACCGAGATAGCGCCTGAGGTCGGCGATAAACTAGACCCTAACCTGCATCAAGCGATGACCATGGTCGAGTCTGAAGACGTAGATTCAGGCTGCGTGATCAATGTTATTCAAGCCGGTTTTCAGCTGCATGACCGCCTATTGCGACCGGCGATGGTAGTTGTAGCCAAATAGGCGATTACGAGTTGTAGCCAAATAGGCGATGACACGTTGTAGCCAAATAGACACTTTTTATAACACTTGGGCACGTTCCAGCTGTTGAATTACCAAATACAAGCCCCAGAAACAGGGCAAGCAACAAAATTAATTGAGGAAACACATCATGGGCAAAATTATTGGAATCGATTTAGGGACCACTAACTCTTGCGTAGCCGTCATGGATGGCGACAAGCCACGCGTTATTGAAAACAGCGAAGGTGATCGCACAACGCCATCATACGTCGCGTTTGTAGACGATGGCGAAGTATTGGTAGGTCAACCAGCTAAACGTCAATCGGTAACCAACCCAACAAATACTTTGTACGCGGTGAAGCGCTTGATCGGTCGTAAGTTCGACGAGAAAGTGGTTCAACGCGATAAAGACTTGATGCCTTATAAAATCGTCAAAGCGAAAAACGGCGATGCATGGGTAGAAGCCAATGGCAAAGAAATGGCGGCACCAGAAGTGTCTGCGCGTATCTTGCAGAAGATGAAAACCACCGCCGAAGAATTCTTAGGCGAAGAAGTCACTGAAGCCGTGGTAACGGTTCCTGCGTACTTTAACGATGCGCAGCGTCAGGCAACTAAAGATGCCGGCAAAATCGCTGGCTTAGACGTTAAACGTATCATCAATGAGCCAACTGCTGCTGCACTGGCCTATGGTATGGATCAAAAAACGGGTGATCGTAAAATCGCAGTCTATGACCTTGGTGGCGGTACTTTCGACGTATCAATTATCGAAATTGCCGACATCGATGGCGAGCACCAATTCGAGGTGTTATCAACCAACGGCGACACTTTCTTAGGTGGTGAAGATTTTGATAATCGCGTAATCGAATATTTAGCTGAAGAATTCAAGAAAGATCAAAACATCGATTTAAAGGGCGACGCTCTGGCGATGCAACGTCTTAAAGATGCGGCTGAAAAAGCTAAGATCGAATTGTCTTCTAGCTCGCAAACAGAAATTAATCTACCGTATATCACCGCTGACGCCACTGGCCCTAAGCATTTAGTGTTAAAGCTAACGCGCGCTAAGCTTGAGTCATTGGTTGCTGATTTGGTTACTCGCACCATTGACCCATGTCGTTTGGC
>CAKZRZ010000289.1 GCA_937918955.1 uncultured Arenicella sp. | reverse complement strand
GGAGAATGCGATACGCGTGCCCGACATGCCAGTACTCAACTGAAACTCGTATTGAACTAGATTGGAAAAACGGTCGATGCGTATAACGCTAACGACCCCATCCAGATAAGCCAAAGCCAATTCACCATCAGGGGTGAATTGCATATCATTGAGTAAATGACGGCGTCCAGCTAGTTGCATAACTCGCTGACCTGAACGATCGAGTAGTGTGATACGCCCATGCGTCATGCAACCATCATGCAAAAAAGTCGAAGCGTGCGCAATCAAGGATTCGTTTGGATTGATTGCGAGTAAATCCCCTCCACTTTCAGCGTATTGCTGAACGACTTTGCACTTGAGCGTTGGCGTATTCCACATGCGTAGTGAGCCATCAATGGATGTTGTAACTAACTCTCGCCCTGACGACATGAAAACGGCGCTTTTAATGGCATACTTATGCCCCTTCAGCACCCCGTCAGTACTAACGTGATAATCAGGGTCGCTAGGCGCGTTTTTCTTGATTGTCATTAGTTTGATGGCGCCATGCACCATCCCTAACGCTAAACGCCCTGAACTATGTGAGTACGATGCCGATTTGACTGAGGCGTTTTGCCCGTATTGATACAAGACGAAGTTATTCTTGGGCGTGAACACTCGGATATCGCCATTGCCTGAAACAACGACCAAATCGTCATACTCAGTGAACGCTACAAAGACAGCTCCATCATCTACGAAACGTCTCATACGTAGTGAGTAATCGTTGCCCTTGCGAGCCCAAATACTCACAAGCCAATCATCGGATGCGCACGCGATGTATCGGCTGTTAGGCGAAAATGCCAACGAGCGAATTTGTTGATACGGCTTGTTGGGCAGTAGACCGATTGGACGGTACACGAACATTGACTTGCTCATATACGACTTCTTTCCCTTAGAACAACGGCTTTTGCAGAGGTACACGCGATGTCCATATTGACCAAACTAAGTTGTCAGCCCCTACGCTAGCAATCAATCGCTTGTCAGACGACCAATCAACAGCACGCACTGTATCAGTGTGAATGAGGAATTTGTGCATAGCGGCATACGGCATTTTAGCTTTAACGTTAAAGATGCGAATACTCATTCCGATAGCACATAGCAAATACGCACCATCAGGTGAAAACGCCATAGAGTGAATCGAACCTTCCCTGTATGGCGATTTAAATCGCTTGGTGAACTGGAATGAGTTCAAATTCCCTACTCTAACTGAGCCATCCACCATCCCTAAAGCTATTCTTTGTTGCTCTAAAGATACGGCAATGGCATATATCCATGTGTGAACTTGATGCGCACGCACTAATTCTAGATTTTGCGCTGAATACTCCTCGAGAGCGAATCCTAGCCCGCCAACTATGACGTTATCGTCTTTCCATACGATAGCCCTGATTGAATATGGCAGTTCTCGGTAAGTTCGTAGAGTAAACGAGGCATTGTCAGTGCGCGACCAAATAGCGATATGCCTATCATCACCTCCAACAGCTATGTGACGACCATCGCGCGACCATGCGATAGTTTTAATTTCTTTTTGGATTGAACGGATTTCAGTCATGCGCCCATCGCCATCAGACACGTAGACGACATCTTTCGCTGCGATGGCAAGGTAGTTGTTTGGCGCCCAAGAAAGTTTAACGCCGCCTCTATCTAACTGCTTAGGTTCAGCTGATGCCCTAAGAGGGGTCGGGAAAATTAAAGTTCGATTTTCAGTCAAAACTGCAAGATTTGCCGAATCGCTAGAGAATGCGCAATCAGTGACGGCATCAGGCAATCGAATTCGCATACAATTACCGCTCCTGCCCAACATTCACTCTATCCATTATAGGGCGTCAATGGTCATTTCGTTCGCACCTGACGTTTTTTCTTGTTGGCAGAACTGACGATACCATAGAATTGACGCATAGTCTTAGTTGCAACAATGACAATACCGTCCGTGTTTGAGACACGGCGTTTAATGCCGTTAGGTGTATCAATCAGAACAAGCATAGAGTTCTGAAGGAAATCGTAGAGTAGGTATGCGTAGGGGCAAATATGAGTAGTATTCAACGTGTTGACGCATCGGATGGCACTAGGAGCCAACGAGCGCCAAGCGGATTGGATACGCTTGTAATCAAATCGCTTTAGTAGTTCATCGCTCGTAGGATGGTTAGTTCTTTCGGATGGGTTCGCAACCTCGTTGTGTTGCGAGTTGTTCTGAACTACCATCAATGACCTTTGAACTACCATCAATGACCTTTGAACTACCATCAATGCCCTTTCGGGAGGGATGACGTACGACTGAGTGTCAGGTTGAGTAGTTGACGTTGTCGTTTTGGTGCGCTTGGGATTGACCGTCTTTTTAGATGACTTGCCATTGTTCGCTTGAATGGCGAGTTGCTCAATCACCTGAACGATGTCGGCGATGCAGCCGATGGTGTATTGACCATCGCGCTTGATGCAAATGGCAACATCGTTACCATCAGGCGAGACCGACAGAGCGGTAACGTCACTATCATCTTCGGCGATGCGCTCGACATAGACACACTTCAAATCACGACCGTCTTGACGGAACGCCATCAAGTGACCATCAACAATCGCGATGACAAGACCATGATTGCAAACGGCGATGCGCTTGGCAAAGGATTTGGTGAATGGCTTCGGGAACTTGCCATACACGTTCAGGTCGAAGTCGTATTGATACGGAAGAAAGAATGGCGTGTTTTGCGTTTCCATACGAGTCATTTGCACAAGCTGAACCCACCCCTTGCCTGCAAGGGCAAGAGCGTTGTTTCCGAACGCGAATTCAGTGACGCCATCAGGCGTCCAGAAACACGTCTTAGTCTGAACGTCGAAGAGACTGATGCCATCACCTGGCATGTCTACAACAAGAAGCTTGCCGTCAGGCGAGAACTGAACCGCGTTGACAGGGGCAGCAGTCTTCAAAAGAGGAAAGCACATGTTGCCCTCGTCAGTCAAAACGATGAGGTATGCGCCACGACTAGTTCCGATGGCAACCTTGTTGCCATGCCACGATGCGGAGTTCACATCACCTTTGATTTCGAAGAAATTCTTGACGCTGATGATGGATTGCACAATGCCATTGGTCGTGAGCAAAGCCACGTTATCAGACGATACGGCAACGATGTACTCGCCATCACGCTTCAGCGAGCGAGTCAGACCGTAGTTGGGCGTGATTGCCCAAGCCAAGTTGCCATCGCGAATGGCGTTAACGCGCCCATCGGAATAGACGATACAGTCGCCCATATGGGCTAGGCG
>CAKZRZ010000288.1 GCA_937918955.1 uncultured Arenicella sp. | reverse complement strand
CTGTGCAAAGCGCTCAATATCAGCTTCGCGGCAATACGCCATAGGCCGAATCACCATATTCTTTTTATCGTCACTCAGGAGCTTTGGAGGCATACTCTTCATGCGTCCTCCATGAAACATGTTCAAGAACAGTGTCTCTACCATGTCGTCTAGATGATGGCCAAGAGCAATCTTTGTTGCACCAAGCTCGCCAGCCGTACGGTACAAAATACCCCTACGCAATCGCGAACACAGTGAGCATGTTGTTTTACCTTCGGGGATTTTGTCGGTAACAATGCTATAGGTGTCTTCTTCGACTATACGGTAGTCAACACCAAGCTTATCAAGATAGCTAGGAAGCACCTCTTCAGGAAAACCTGGCTGTTTTTGATCCAAGTTAACAGCAATTAAATCGAACTTGATTGGAGCTCTTGCCTGCAGACTCTGTAATACATCAAGCATGGCATAACTGTCTTTACCGCCAGAAAGACAAACCATCACACGGTCTCCATCTTCGATCATATTGAAATCGGCGATCGCCTGCCCTACATTTCGCTGAAGGCGTTTAGCAAGTTTGTTATTACTGTAATCTTGTTTTCGGGAGTCGCTCATGGGCTTACATCGGCTAAACTTGAATTGCTGCGCATTCTACGCCACTCAGACACTTATTTTAAGCCACCATGCAGCGAAACATGAATCACTGGGTATAAGCGTGCTAGCGAGCTTGCGAGCCATTGTCACGAGCCTGTAATATAAAGTCTATGTAATACCTCGCATCGTATTAGCTAAAATATTAACTTTAACTACAGGAACGTCTGTGAGCGCACATATACTGATTGTTGACGACGAAGCCGCTATTCGCGACATGGTCCGCATGGCACTTGAAATAGAAGGCTATCAAGTCTCTGATGCGAGCAACGCTCATCAAGCATCGAAGCTTTTGGAACAAAATGACATTGATCTAATTTTGCTCGATTGGATGATGCCTGGGGTATCAGGCATTGATTTCGCAGGCCGCATTCGGCGTGAAGGAAACCATCAAGTTGGCATAATCATGGTCACTGCCAAAGACGATGAGAGCGACTTGATCAGAGGTCTTGACGTTGGCGCCGATGACTACATTAGAAAGCCATTTTCTACCAAGGAACTAGTCTCGCGGATGAAAGCGGTATTACGGCGCTCATCCAGTGACAGCATTGCAAACGATGTTGTAAGTGCCGGTAAAATAACTATCGATACAAATCAGCATCGAGTGCTCATAGACTCTAAAAATGTCGACTTAAGCCCGACCGAATTTAGACTATTACACTTTTTATTATCACACCCAGATCGCGTATTTGGGCGCGACCAATTATTAGATAACGTCTGGGGCGACCAAGTTTATGTTGAAGATCGGACCGTAGACGTGCATATTCGTCGTTTGCGTAAGGTTTTAAAGCCTTACCAATGCGATGAATATATTAATACAGTTCGCGGCGTAGGTTACCGGTTCTCCTTGCAGCCGACTTAGGCGAGACCCTCACCGCCAGTTTATCGAAATACTATGAAGCACGATATTTGGAAATTTATAGCAATCATACTTACTGCTGGCGTAATAGGCTTCTTGCTAGAACAGGCTCTTTTGAGCATGCTGCTTACCTGTTTCGCAATTATCGCTTGGCAAATTTATCGTATTAACCTGCTGTTCAGATGGATTGAAAACCCTGGCAGCAACCCAATGCCAGAGGTCAGTGGCCAGTTATACAGCTTGTATCGCACAATTAGCCGCAATCGCAATAAAAATTCTAAACGTAAACGTCAGCTCTCGACTTACCTATCGCAGTTTCGAAAGGCGGTCAGTGCGATGCCTGATGCCATCGTATTAATCGACGATAATGGTAAAATCGAATGGGCAAATAAAAATGCTGATAAAGTGCTCGGCATTCGTTGGCCAGAGGATAGCAATGTGCGCTTTAGCGACCTAATACGCTACCCTGAGGTCGATAAATTATTGCGCCAAACAACATCAAAAGCTGAACCCGCCAAACCCGGTGTGATCGTTACTTCGATAAGTAATAGTGACGCGACAATCAATTTTAAGTGCGTGCGCTATACCAACAAAACACGCATGGTAATCGCTCGAGATGTTAGCCGCCTAGTGCAAATAAACCAAATGCACACGGACTTTGTGGCAAATGTGTCACATGAGTTAAAAACGCCACTGACAGTGCTAAAAGGCTATGTCGAGATTTTGCGAGATAACGCAGAATTGTCCGATAAGTTTACGCGCCCAATATCACAAATGCAGTTGCAAGCGGTGCGCATGGAGTTAATTGTCGGCGACCTACTCTACCTAGCCAAGCTTGAAGACTCCGATAACATTAGGCCACATGAGCCGGTGAACGTAACCAGTATTGTCAGCACCATCGTAGAGGCTATCGGCCCACTGATTGAGGAAAAACACCATAAGCTTGAGCTCGACATTGATCACTCTCTCGAACTTGTCGGCTCGCAAACTGAGCTGCACAGTGCGTTTTCAAACTTGATTACGAATGCGATTAACTACACGCCTGACAACGGCGTGATAAATATCAAGTGGTATAGCGGCCTAGATAGCGCGACATTTTCCGTAAAAGACAATGGCGCAGGGATAGCGCCGCAGCACATCAATCGGCTCACTCAGCGCTTTTATCGAGTTGACGCCGACCGCTCTCGAGACGGTGGAGGCACAGGTTTAGGCCTAGCGATTGTTAAGCACGTGCTACAACGTCACATGGCTGAATTGAAAATTAGCAGTGAAGAAGGCGAAGGCAGCAGCTTTACCTGCATCTTCCCTGCCGCCAAATCTGATCAACTAAGCAACACTCTTGAGCAAGGCTAAGCCCAAGCTCATACAAAACTACAAATGCAGTTTGGCGATAACGTAAGCGTGATCGCTTGGTTTATCGCTTTGCTCGCCCGGAATAACTCCAATTAACTCGTTTCCGTGGATAATCTCGTATTCAGCTCGCGCATTGGTAGACGAATTAGCGCTCAAGTCTGGTGACACAACTCCATGCATCAACACTTGCAACTTGCCTCTATGATTATAATCATAGCGTTCGGTGTCCTTAAGACGCATCACTAAATTTTCAGCACCGTCACTGGTTAATACCGCTAAGGGCTTGCTGAACTCAGCGTCATTAAAATCACCGGTGATATAATAAGAAGTTCCCTTGGAGTAAGCTTTACGTGCAGCCTGATGAATAGAATGAGCTTGCTCAATACGCACTCCGAGTTTGCCATCTAAACCTGCATCGACAGACGCAAAAATGCTCTCCTGATGGCGTTTCGAGGCCAAGTGCACATTGATCACGGTTAGCCTTTTTTGCGAAGCTTTTTCAATAAAATCACAAACAAGTGGTTTGCGCGAGTCATCAAACGCCCAGTTACCTTTACCAACGACATGCAATGAATCTCGATCAACATCAACGCGCTCGGGGTTATACAAAAAGCCGTTACGAATATTTCCGCCAGGCTGGCCACCATCGGCGTTTAATTCTGGAGGCACATCAATCCACTGATATTCCACGCCACTTAACTGCTTAATCGTGAGTATTAGCAATCGATAGGTTTCATCTGCGTCAACTTCGTCACTCAGCTCAGCGCCGTCGTTATCTTGAATCTCCTGTAATGCAACGATGTCAGGTAAATTAGCTTGAAGAGCGACCGCTTGCGCAAGCGTATGAAAGCGACCTTCTCCCCAATCATCGTCAACGTCCTGCCTTGGATTCTTAACGCGTACAGGAGCTTCTACATTGGGGTCGAGGTTAAAACAATTTAGCGTCATCACCGTCAATGTCGATTCCTCAGGAAAGAGACTCGATTTAGTAAGCGACACATAATTTTCTTCAAGTTCGAACGGGTCGCTGACGGAGATCTGATACGAGTCCACCCGATAATTTAACGGCCCTTGAATACCACTTGTTAATCGCGCACCAACGTTGAGCCGCTGCGCATGATTATAGTTAGTTACTCGGAAGCCCGGCAGCCATCGCAAATGATTATGCTCGTCGCCGATAAAGCCGCCAATGTCGGTCCTAGGAGCGCTGATGTCCTTCTCGGGGTGATCGAGTGCCAATACGTAGTCGCCATATTTATTGCTCGGTGCAACAAAGGTCTGCCCTGGTTCGATGGCTACAAGCATGCCCTCCAAACTATTGAGTAAAATTGCTAATTCAGAAACCTCGCTTGGCAAAAAGTCGTTAGTTAACACAATTGGCTCAACGCCGCTTGCATCGGTATTTTTCACTTCGGCTGACTCAAACTGTAATTGAGTGATCGGCTTGGCCGTTTCATGTTTTATATAATCAGTGCAGATGCCTTTAACAAGGAGTTCGGCGCCTTTGTTAGGAAGCCATTCTCGGCTGTAGACAAAAATCGCATCAGAGCCTCGCCCATCCCAAGGTTTATTGGGTGTCTGCAGAAAAAAACCGCGCCTCACCAGCCCTGTTACAACCCCATGGGTAATGACTTCTTGATCAGCGAATGGTGACTTAAGGCCTTCGCCCTGAAGTTCGCGTATTGGAGTAATTGGCACAGCATATCTCATTACGGTTAAGGAGCTTTGAGTATAACCAAAAATGGCCAATCAACGAGGGTCGATTGGCCACTTGTATATCGTCAACTTTCGTTGCGAATTCTAACGCGAAAAGTTATGCAAGTTGTTCATCAATTTCTTCAATATCAGAGTGGCGCACATCTTGCCCTTCAACAAGGTAGATAACATTTTCGCAAATATTGATGCAATGATCGCCAATGCGTTCTAAAGATCGAGCCGCCCACATAACGTCTAGCGCATCGGAAATATTATCAGGGTCCTTTTTCATATAGTCCACTAAGCGCACCACCACACGAGAATACTCTTCGTCAATCTCTTGGTCTTTACGCATGTTTTTAACGGCGCTGCGTGTTTGCATACGAGCATAAGTATTGAGCGTCGAATTCAACAGTTCCTTGACGTGCTCACCAAGCGATAACAACCCCTTAAATGCTTTTACCGAAGCATCATTATCAAACGCATGACGAACCATGCGAGCAACTCGTTCAGCTTCATCGCCTATGCGCTCTAAATCGCGCACCGACTTAGTAGTAGCGATAATCATGCGTAAATCGCCAGCAGCTGGCTGACGTTTGGCTAAAATTTGCGTACATTCTTCATCGATCTCCATTTCAAGCGCGTTTACTTTTCGATCGAGTTTTTCAATATCAATGATCGACTCAGCATCGCCATCTCTTAAGGCTTCAAGAGTCTTGTCCAATTGCGACTCAACAAGGCCGCCCATCTTTAATACACGCGAGCGAATCTCATCTAGCTCTAGGTCGAATTGGCGCGAAATATGCCCACCAATCATTACTTCTTCGTTCATGATAACTCCATTATTCTGTCGATTGTCTTTCTATAAGTAATAGCTTAACCAATACGGCCAGTAATATATTCTTCAGTTAATTGGTGTTCAGGGTTAGTAAAAACCTGCGACGTATCATTAACTTCAATCAGTTTGCCTAAGTGAAAATAAGCTGTACGTTGCGATACTCGAGCGGCTTGTTGCATCGAGTGAGTTACAATACAAATCGTAAAGTTTTCACTTAATTCATGGATCAATTCTTCGACTGTCGCGGTCGCAATTGGGTCTAATGCTGAGCAAGGCTCGTCCATCAAAATTACTTCTGGGTTTACCGCAATCGCTCGAGCAATGCACAAGCGCTGTTGCTGGCCACCAGAAAGGCCTGTTGCAGGCTCGTCTAAGCGATCTTTAACCTCATTCCACAAACCACATCGAATCAAACTAACTTCGACCAATTCATCTAACTGCACTTTATTATCAGTTAAACCATGAATGCGCGCGCCATAGGCTACGTTTTCGTAAATAGACTTCGGGAACGGATTTGGTTTTTGAAATACCATACCGACGCGAGCGCGAAGTTCGACCACATCAATTTTCTTATCGTAAATATCTTGATCTTCGAGTAACAACTCGCCTTCGACCCGACAAATATCGATGGTGTCATTCATGCGGTTTAAGCAGCGCAAGAAGGTTGATTTACCGCAACCCGACGGCCCAATCATTGAGATCACTTGGTTCTTGCCAATATCTAAATTGACGTCAAAAATGGCTTGCTTGGCGCCATAAAATACGTTCGCATTTCGCACGCGCATTTTGGGGTCTTCTAATAATGGAAGACCTGATGTTTGGTAAGTTTCTGTCACAATATCGACCAATGGTTGTTGTGCTGTGTTCATAATAATTTGATTCATTCTTTCAGAAAATAGCAGTGGCTACAAACCTCAAGTACTTTCTATCTCTTAGGTTTAAGCTACCAGCGTCGCTCGAGTCTTTTGCGTAACCAAACCGCAAAACTATTCATGCAAATCAAGAAGGTTAACAACACCATAATGGCGGCAGATGTTTTCTCAACAAAAGCGCGCTCAGGGCTGTCCGACCATAGAAAAATTTGTACCGGCAATACCGTTGCTGGGTCGGTTATTCCGGCCGGAGTATCAACAATAAATGCGACCATACCAATCATTAGCAATGGTGCTGTTTCACCCAATGCTTGGGCCATACCGATGATGGTGCCGGTCAACATGCCGGGCATCGCCAAGGGCAATACATGGTGAAGAACGGTTTGCATTTTCGACGCTCCCATTCCCAAAGCCGCTTCACGAATCGAAGGCGGCACTGCTTTAATTGCCGCTCGACTCGAGATAATAATGGTTGGCAAGGTCATTAACGTCAGTACAAAGCCACCGACTAAGGGCACGGAGCGTGGCAATCCAAAGAAGTTAATAAAGATAGCCAAACCCAATAACCCAAAGATTACCGACGGCACGGCGGCCAAGTTATTGATATTCACTTCAATAAAATCAGTGATTTTGTTTTTAGGCGCGAACTCTTCAAGATAAATCGCCGTTGCTACAGCAATCGGGAACGACAACACCAAGGTTACTAGTAAGGTCAATATCGACCCTACTATTGCCCCTTTGATACCTGCCAGTTCTGGCTCCCGTGAGTCTGAGTTAGAGAACAAGATTGTATTGAATTTCTTAGTTACCGCGCCAGACTTAGCTAGGGAATCAACTATTCCCTCTTGCATTTCGCTCAAACGAGTAATCTTGTCTTCTTCCGCTAGATCGCGTCCGTAACTATGCTTGTAATATGTATCAAAGTCATCATCAGCAATCATCGAGATCGACTGTGTTGTCCCTAAAATAGACGGATCAGCAATAACCATGTCACGTAAGATCAATGGCATGTCACTGGTAAACAAGGCGTATAGCTCACGCTTTTCTTTACGCCCAGTAATCTCAGGATACTTCTCGCGGAGCTGCCTTTTGAAGAACGACCCAAAACTAGCGGCCTTTATTTCTTTCTCGCTGCTCTGAGGCGTCAAACCCAGTCTTTCTTGATCGAAAGTGATCTCCATTTCAACGTAAGTTTGGGTAAATGCCCCAACGCCTTTGCTGATAATGTCGGTAAACAAAAATAGTACACAGGCGATACCGAAGGCGATTGAAATACGCCCTGCCCACTGAAAACGTTTTTCGGCCCTATTACGCTTTTTTAGAGCAGCCGCACGTTTTTCGGCCAATATTGCTCGATCTTGAAACACGGCGTCTAACGAACTCTTATTATCGGTTTTAGATTGATTAGTCATATTGCTCACGGTATTTCTTCACCACTTTAAGGGCGATAACATTGAGTGCCAGAGTGATCACAAACAAGAACAAGCCTAATGCAAAGGCTGCGAGGGTTTTGGCGCTGTCGAACTCTTGATCACCAACCAGCAATGTCACAATTTGTACGGTTACAGTGGTCACCGCATCTAGCGGGTTGACAGTAAGATTAGCGGCTAAGCCAGCAGCCATCACCACGATCATGGTTTCGCCAATTGCTCGAGAGGCCGCAAGCAGTACGCCACCGACCACGCCTGGTAGTGCGGCTGGGAATATTACCTTTTTGATTGTCTCAGATTGCGTAGCGCCTAAACCATATGAGCCATCACGTAAGCTTTGTGGCACGGCATTAATAACGTCGTCTGAGAGTGATGACACAAACGGGATAATCATGACGCCCATGACCAAACCTGCCGCCAGTGCGCTTTCCGAAGAAACTGCTAGATTCGCGAGAAAACCGATATCGTTCTCAGCACCCCAGTCTCGCAATTGATCACCGTAGCGGCGAATTGCGGGCGCGACAGTCAATGCAGCAAAGAAGCCATACACAACCGTTGGCACACCTGCCAGCACTTCCAGCGCAGGTTTTACAATTCCGCGCACTCGTGCAGAAGCATACTCAGATAAGTAGATGGCTGACATCAAGCCAACTGGCACAGCTATGAGCAGTGCTATAAACGAGATTAGCAGTGTGCCAACAATCAGTGGGATCACACCAAACGAACCAGACGCACCGGCTTGATCAGCCCGAATGGCAATCTGAGGGCTCCAATGAGTACCAAAAAGAAAATCAAAAAACGGTACTTTCTGGAAAAAATTAAGTGATTCAAACAATACTGAAAAGACAATACCGAAGGTGGTAAAAATGGCAATGCTCGAACAAACGAATAACGTTATATTAAAAACCTTTTCTACCGCATAGCGAGCATTATTTGTCGGCTTAACCGCGCGCAAACCGAGTATTGCGCCGAGAATGAGTACTAAAATTGTAAGCACCGGCATAGCCTTGGCGCTGATGCTGCTCAGAGAGTTGAGGCGTGAAACCGCAGGACCATATTCCTGCCCAAGCGTATCAAGACTGCCTATTCCTTGTGAAACGTTGTAGACCTGGCTCATTACCAAGCCAAGGTTCTCGTCGCTTAGTTGCTTTGCCTCTGCTGGCAAAGAGCTCTTAACCAAGGACGTGATAATTGAGCCATCAAGTACTGACCATAGAAACAACACGATAAGGGCGGGTATCAATGCCCAGAGACTCATCATGCTGGCGTAATACGTCGGCAGTGCAGCAAGGTTGCGCACGCCGCCTATCGGCTTGGCGATCTGCTGAGACCGAGTGTAGCCCAAGAAATACGCTACCGCAGAGCCTGCCAGAATTATTAATAATAGGGTTGATAGGTTCATCTTACCTTTGCTCAATTTGCCAACTACGGAATACTCACTCGCAGCTGACTGTATATCGACGTTACTGAAACATGCTATTCCGATCCAAACTTCGAGTCGAAACTCTAAGCGAAACTCTAAGCGAAACAACGCAAGCGCGTATTCTCACCTAAACTCTCTCAATCATCCATAGCAACGCGAAAATATCGCAAAAAAAGGCGAGTAAGACCGAAGACTTACTCGCCTTTGTGAATATGCTTTTGTTAGCGCTTAAGACCAACATAGCGTATTCGAGAGGAGGAAACCTCTAATTTAAACGCTTGAATTAAAGAGCTAGGTTTTTAAGTACTCGAGCACCGCCAGCCATTTCATCGTAAGCGTCGTCACTTAGCGGAATCAAACCTTTATCGATTAAGTAACCGTCTGGGCCAATAACATCTTCGCTAACGAAAGCATTTAGATACTCTTGGATGCCAGGTACTGTGCCGATATGAGCCTTCTTTACGTAGAAGTATAGAGGGCGACTCACTTTGTACTCACCAGTAGCAATCGCGTCAAAGCTTGGCTCGTTGCCATCAATGATTGAGCCTTGCACTTTGTCTGAGTTTTGATCCAAGAAGCTGAAACCGAAGATGCCAAGTGCATTCGGGTTAGCGACCAATTTGTTAACAATTAGGTTATCGTTCTCGCCTGCTTCGATGTATGCGCCATCTTCGCGAACTGAGCGACCAATAATCTTAACAACATCCTTGCCCTTAGCTTTAGCGCCTTTCTTCTTAACCGCGGCTGCCCAAGCTGCTTCGATGCCCAGCTTTTTAACGAGCGCTTCGATTTCGTCAACTTGATCGGCACTCATATTACGAAGTGCTCCGATGTCGTCGATCTTTCTTGCGCCGCCTTCAAGAGCCAACTCAGCGAACGCATCGCGAGTGCCTGATGTTGGTGGCGGGCCTAATACTTCAATTTTGGTCGCTGGTAAGCTTGAATTTACATCTTTCCAAGTTTTGTACGGGTTTTCGATTAATTTACCATCTGGACCAGGAACAAGTTTTGCCAACGCAAGGTAGATGTCTTTGCGAGTCAATTCCATTGGCGCGGCGCCTTTAGCATTTGCCAATACGATGCCGTCATAGCCAATCAGAACTTCTACAATTTCTTTAACGCCATTTGCTTGGCATTGTTCGAATTCGCTTGATTTGATTCGACGAGATGCATTAGTGATATCAGGAGTTGCTACGCCAACACCTTTACAGAAAAGCTTTAAGCCGCCACCGGAACCAGTTGACTCTACCTTTGGAGCTTTAAAGTCAGTTGCTTTGCCGAAACGCTCGGCAACAACCGTAGCAAAAGGGTATACGGTAGACGAACCAACTACGCTGATTGAATCGCGAGCAATCGAGTTTGAGGCAGCTGTCACTGACGCGATCACTGATAATCCTAATAATAGTTTTTTCACAATAGTCTCCCTTAAAAAGAGGGTAAAAGTTGTAATAAATAATAGTAGTTTTTGAAACTGTGGCCATCGTAATGGCGATGTGTGACAGAAGTATTACAAGCGGCCTTTATGCAACAGAATCTTACATTTCATTATGCCTAGAGAAGACTAGTTACTCAGCTTTTAGCTTATGCAGATCTGACTCAATGGCCTCTTGAACGAGCACGTAAGGAGCGACAACAACTGTCCAAAGTTCAGCATTGGCCTCAAACCAAGCTCTAGCCTGATCATTATTTGGTGCCGCCACTTGCTCCGAGGTGATTAGGGGCTCTAGGGACCGAGCATCGTCGTCAGCGAACAAAACCGCGGTTTCGACTAAATTGAGTGCTCTATCAACGTTCAGAACCTTGCCTTGAGCAAAGAATCGCTGCAGATCGACCCAATGCATTAACGCGGTTTCGCTGTGCAGCTTTTGCAGCTTAGATTGCGGTGTAGAGTCAGTCATAAAGGCTGTTAAAAGTGAGTAGTGTGGAGTAAAAAGTGCGATTCGTATTCTAACAAGGGCTCTGCTAGCATGAAACCTGAGCATTAAAAAAGCCTCGAAACCGAAGTAACGAGGCTTTTAAAGCTTGAAAAACTAAAGCTTAAACAACGAAACTTAGTTATCAGTTGCTTCTTTAGCAGCCTCTTCAGCCGTGTCTTTAGCGTCTTTTACTGCATCAGCGCCACTTTCCATTGCATCAGCGCCCATCTCTTTGGCACCATCTACAGCATCAGCAGCCATTTCTTTAGCACCGTCGACGGCGTCAGCCGCCATTTCTTTGGTGCCATCAGCGGCGTCACCAGCCATTTCAGCCGCGCCGTCCATTGCGTCTTTGCCCATTTCTGTAGCACCGTCAACCGCGTCAGCCGCCATATCTTTGGCGCCATCAACCGCATCGGTAGTCATGTCGGCGGCACCATCCATTGCTTCTTTGCCCATTTCTTTAGCGCCTTCAGCCATCTCAGCTGCGCCATCCATCGCGTCTTTGCCCATTTCTTTGGCGCCTTCAGCCATCTCAGCTGCGCCATCCATCGCGTCTTTACCCATTTCTTTGGCACCTTCAACGGCACCTTTTGCGGCATCAGCTGTAGCATCTACTGCACCAGAAGCCGCTTCTTTAGTTGCGTCAATTGCATTGCTAACAGCTGACTTATCATCGCTGTCGCCACAGGCGGTTAGCGCTAGAGTTAAGGCCAATGCAATGGCCGTTTTATTCAGATTCTTCATAGTAGTCTCAGTGGTTATTTATGCTTTTATTAGTATTCGTGAGTTTAGCTCGAAACAAAGTATAGTACTCTGAGCGAGCTCCGCAACCATGCAATATCCCCTACCGCACAGCGTTTGCCATACTAAAGCAAATGCAGCGATATCGCTAGACTACAAGTATCAATCATCGATATCACAGATAGAACAATCTGTTTACTAAACTACCTAACCTTTAATTAATCAAACTAATCCCCATTAACACGGCGTGGCTTATTGATTATGAGTGAACTTTATAGTAAAAATGCGTGCTAAATTTTTGAGCGCATACCCAAATCGCCACTCTTCCAATATGAAAAACCTGCGCTTCGGCGCGTCGACACGTATAAAACTGCGAAACTATGAAGCTAGTTTTTAACTAAACCATAGATACATGCAGTAGTGACGAGAACACAGAGACTGATTTCATGGCCACTAAGAAAGCCGCAAAAAAAGAAGTAAATCCTGATCAACTAATACATGGCATCGAGCCTTATAAGGAGAAGGCGCGCGAGAAGTATATGAATCCTAAACAAGTTGATCATTTTCGTGACATTTTGATTGCATGGAAAACTAACTTGCTGGACGAGGTGTCTCGCACCATTAACCTGATGCAAGATGAAAACATCAATCATCCTGACCCTAATGACCGTGCTAGCCAAGAAACTGACATGTCTTTAGAGTTACGAAATCGCGACCGCGAGCGTAAATTACTGAAGAAAATTGACCAGACCATTGCCCGCGTTGACAGCGATGACTATGGTTGGTGTGACCGTTGCGGCATCGAAATTGGTATTCGCAGGCTCGAAGCACGCCCAACCGCAGAACTGTGTGTTGACTGTAAAACGTTGAACGAGATCAAAGAACGTCAAATGATCTAGGGTTCGCTAGGTCACACAAACTGTAAAGCGATATAAACTATCAATAAAAAAAGCCCAGTTGAGAATCTCAACTGGGCTTTTTTATTGATAGTTTTTAGAGCCTAGATTACCGGCGCCGCGACATGTTCTACATACGCGCCCTCTAATAGCTCTCTAACCCATTGGCCAAATTCGCGATCAGCCCGTTGGCGGCGCAGCATATTCTCTGCTCGAGCGCGTGTTATCTGCTCAGTAACGTTCTTTTTACGGCGGTCTTCTACCTTTAAAATATGCATTCCGAACTGAGTATTGATAGGCTGACTTATCTGATTTAATGCGATTTGCTTAAACGCCTCTTCAAACGGCTGCACCATTTCACCTGGAGAAACCCAGCCTAGACTTCCTCCATTGGCGGCTGAGCCAGTGTCATCCGAGTAGATCCGAGCAAGGTCTTCAAAATTCTCGCCATCAAGAATGCGTTGTCGTAAATTGAATAACTTCTTAGATGCTTGAGACTTAGCCACATTAGAATCAGCTTTGATCAGAATATGGCTGACTTTAGCTTGAATGATCTCAGATCGATCGCCCTTTCGCTCATGCATTTTCAAAATATGAAGCGCATTACCGGTTGAAACGACTTGAGATACTTGTCCTGCCTCAAGTTCTTTTAGTGCTTCGGCCCACTGAGCGGGGAGATTGTCAGGCTTACGCCAACCAATAAGACCGCCCTCTTGTGCGTCTGGTGCCTCAGAATAAGTTAATACAGCCTGCTGGAAGCTCATTCCTTGCTCTATTTCATCACGAATTTTCTGAGCTAAGCCAGCATTAACCTCAGGGTTTGTAATTAGTATTCTGGCCACCAAATACTCAGAATTATCGGCAGACAAGCCTGCTTGGTCTATCGCCACATCAATTTCATAGTCTGGGACCACCACACGTGTGCGCGCGTAGTAATCAGTTAGACGAGAGATCGTAAGGGTATCGCGTACAGATTCTCGAAACTTGGCAAACGGTTGACCTTCAGCTTCTAACGACGCCTGAAGCTGCTCAACCGAGGCATTTTGCTGCGTAGCGAATCTGCCAATAGCCGCGTTCAGCTCTTGATCGCTAACTTCAATTCCACGACGATTTGCTTCTTGCACTTGAAGGCGATCTGAAATCATTCCTTCAAGTAGCTGTTGAGCCAAGTTTGGTGGCGCAGGGTTCTCAGCTGTGAATTCTCGAGCGATCGTATTCATCCGATAATCAAATTCAGATTGTGTAATCACATCTTCATTAATGATCACCAGCACTCGATCCATAAATGTTGACTGAGCAAGTGCTGAGGCGCTTAGAACTGCGCAAAACACAATCGCCGCAGACTTAATTAATTGTTTCATATTTCAACCTGACGCTGTATTAGCTGTCTAGGGGCTTATTATTATTCAAATTGCATGAAGGTTTAGATTGGCTTAACTACACGTAACATGAGTAGATCCAAAGTCGACTACAAGCCAGTTTTAATGCGACCCAATGCCGTAAGCTCTAGCTCAATGAAAAAAGCAGTGCGTTTGTCATCTATATCATCCGTCGTCGTACTGATGCGTCTTAGACGAGTGTCAACTCTAGAAGTGCCAACGAAACGCAATTTCCAACAGCAACCGTTGTATTCAACACCGGCACGCGTTTCGATACTTTCAGAATCTTCAATAGAATATCGCTCTGAACCAAAGAACTGCCAACGATCAGAAATCGGCCAATTTGCATCTAAAGTGAGTTGGTCGACGGCGGTATCACCGAAATCAACTCGATAATAGCCAACTTGAATATTCTTTCGGCTATCGTCTTTCGGCTGATAACCAAGCGCAAAACGTGCGGTACGAAGCTCACTTTCGTCATGGTCATACTGCAGAAAACTATAGGTAGTCCAATTATTTGACTCAGTTCGAACTTCGGCTAATAAATCGCCTAAGCCACTTTCAATTGGGGTAGTTGACAACAAGTTCTGCTCAAGATCATCAAGCAGTACAAGCTGTCCAATGCTGGCGGTTAGTCGCTGATCACCAGTTTCATTGTCAATAATACGGGTGGTCGCGCCTAGGGTAAGCTGGTTCGTGTCCCCTACTCTGTCGTAGCCGAAAAATCGATTGGCACGAAAGATATTGCTAAAATTGTTAAGCGAAACTTGGCTAGTATCAAAAATCGGCACATCGCTTTGATCTTCGTCGGGGGCGTAAGCATAGAAAACCCGAGGTTCTAAAGTTTGAAGCGCACTTTGCCCAAACCAGCTGGTGTTTTTCTCAAAGTATAATCCACTATCTACGCTGAATACCGGGACGGTAAACGACGGGCTATCTTCAACACCCGGGTCAACGTTATCTAGGCTATAGCTACTATTATGGATCGTCAGCTTAGGCTTAACATAACCCCACAGGTTCTCAAACGGCAGCTCGAAATATGGGTTAACCGAGGTTCGCGTGCCCTCTACACGAGAATCTGAATTGAAATTTGTGAAGCTAGCATCTACCCCATATTTTGCGCCATAGGGGCCTTCAGGTAAGTTAGTGCTAAAAGTTAGAGATGGTAAACGCTCGTAGGGTGCAGATTCGCTGGACACGCGATCATCAATAATTTGGTACTCGTTAGCTCGCGCGCCTAAATTAAAGTACTTATGTGTATAGTTAAGTTGCACGTCACGCGGTACAAATGTGGCGCTAAATGAACGCACGTCATTACGCAGATCATTAAAGTAATCAATATCAGACACATCGTTATAGTTGATGCGAGCAGATAGGTTGCGAGTAATTTGTTGAGAATGTTGAATACTCAATAGATCTCGATCGTCACCAAAAATATCATCATCTGGTAATATTTCAGCGTAAACTTGAGTCGATGAATTTTCGGTTCTTCGACGGTATTCTGCCGCTAACTGCAAACCTCGATCAGTAAAAAAGCGCGGTGTAATCGTTGCGTCTTGGTTTTTGGCGATATTCCAATACCACGGAAATTCGAAAATATTGCCCGATTCTTCGTCAGATCCATAACTCGGCGTTAGAAAGCCGGTTTTTCTCTGATCGTTTAATGGAAAGGAGATGTACGGTGCATAAAATACCGGCACGCCCTTGAAGCGGACAGTTGCGCCTCTAGCACGACCAACGCCGCCCAGACGGTCAAGTTCCAAACTACTGGCCCCGATCACGACACTGTCATTGCCCTCAGGACAAGTTGAGTAGTTCGCGTTCTCTAGGCGAACAAATCCCTCACCCTCTAAGCTTACAAGCTCGGCTGAACCTCGAGATTCGACCTTAACCACATCGCGGTCGCCTGATCGACTCATTGAACGCGCCAACTTAAACTGCGAATTGCTCAAAGTGCCAATCTGAGTTGGAACATGAACATCAATCGCTTCACTCGTTAAGTAATCACCATTTTCCGAAATCATCTCTACGCTGCCTTCGGCAACAACGCGCTCGCTTTCACGGTAATATTGCAGCTTGTCAGCAACAACAGTTTGTCGCCCTTTGGTGACCTCGGCATTGCCGGATAAGGTTACGAGATCATCTCCTTCTGATTCGACACTATCTGCCTCTAGCGAAATTGGGTATTCGCCGTCGGCGTTTGGCGCTAGTGCAGGTGAGGCAAACTCGAGCTCGGATGACAGACAAACACAATCGATACCTTTGCACGCGGCTGCCGCATTGCTTGAAAAAACAAACATCGCTACGCCAGTCATTGCCAAGCCGAGCAGTTTATTCCCTTTAACGAAGTTTACCGTACTGGAGCCAAGGCCCTCGGTCGATATACTTACTACCCTTTTTGATTCTGTCTTATCAAGCTGTTCAAGCTGCTTAACCATAGAGCCAATCCACCTTTGGTTTATTGATTGTTATTGTGTTTTACCGAGCTAGTAATCCCACCACACACCTACTTTACACAGATACGTGATGTTAACGCTTAGATCGTAGCGCTGATTGTAACCTCTAAGCCGCAAAACAGCACTTAATTGTTAGCAATGCTT
>CAKZRZ010000287.1 GCA_937918955.1 uncultured Arenicella sp. | reverse complement strand
AACATTTGGCCCGCGAATACTGAGACAAAGAGCAGGGCGTAGAGCAGCACCAATACAATGGTTACTTTTAGAGCTTTAATCAACATTAGTAGCTACTTTCCTCGTTTTTTGGCCATTTGATATTTTCACATTGGGCTTGTGGCTCTAAAGGTGGTCGCTCTCCGTCTTTATGGATTTTCAAATATTCGACCAACGCCAAGCGCTCGCCTTGTGTCAGTTGTCGGCAATAGCCCGGTTTGTCAGCCAGTTCATAGCCAATAACTCCGTCCCCACATAAGCCGTCGTTGAACTCGTGGCCTAGATTGGAATTACCAGTTATCGACGTATCGAACTTGAACGCGCCTTTGAATTTGTCAACATTGATGCCCAATGTTTCGGGCTCGAACTCCTTACGGCCGAGGTAAAATATTTGGTCTCGGTCTTCAGCGGGCGATAACAATTGCATAATGCTGGGCACTGAACCATTGTGCAGATAAGGCGCAGTGGCCCAAACTCCTTCAAGTGGACGAGGGCGATACGCACGCCAATTTTCGGGTCGGTCGACTTCTCCAAAGCCATCTAGGTCGGCCACTATTTTCTCTTTACCTGGCACGATCTCGTAGCTGTTTTGCTCGATCAATCCCCATTCTCGATATTGTTTAGTCCGCACTTCACCACCAAGAAAGCTCAAACCTGCTGCGAAGCCAGCCTGTGTAGGGTCAGGAATCGTACTCTTGCTCGGCAAACGCAAAAAGGAGCCGTTGTCTCTTAGGGCTTCAATTTGATCTATGAGTGGCGTGAGGTCGTAACGGTTATTCAACATGTTGTTCGCTGATGTGGGGTCGGTGCCGATATGCTCCAGCGGAATGTGAATAAGCTCCCAATACCAGTCGCGCTTGTATTGCAGCTCAGACTCAGATGCAGGCTTGCCTAAGCGTTGAGACTCGCTGATTTGCACAGGCGGATGAATTTCAGTGTTCTTTAACTCAATCAAACTGCCGTCGCTGTTGGTCATTGTGGGACCGTGACAGGTAGTGCATTGATGAGTTTTACCAGCGTCGCTATAGTTGATTTTGCCGTTCACAGCTTTGCGTGGAAATGGCCCATGACACTTGGCGCATACCTCACCAAAAATCTCCTGGCCTTGGCTAGCGAGCTCTTGGTCTACTTGTCCGAATAAGTCTTCAGGCCATTGCGGCGGCTCGAGCCATTGAAGCGTGGTTTCGATGCAATGTAACTCGGGCACCATTACTGAATTTTCGTAAAGATTTTCGCGGTGAGTAAGGTCTATCTTGGCGCGCGTGCCCAATGCTTCATTGATATTTCTTGCCATCGCTTGGCTTACCGTGCCCATCCATTGAACCCAGTCAAAAGCCCAGATGTCCCAGAGGTGAGGGTAGTTTACTGGCGCGTCGGCCACATGATAATTTTTAGGTGAAATATAGTCACCGTAGACTGTATTGGCGATGCGCCCCAGCGCGTCTGTGCGACCATAACCTTCTTCGGTTGGGTAAAGCGAACCATTGTTTTTAGCATAAACTAAGGCTTGTTTAATCGACGCCCAAGTGGCCTTGCGTAGTTCTTTTTTCTTAGCTGAGTATTCTGCTTCTGGTACGTCTTTGAGCACTTTTTTAGCAAAGCGATTAAACTTAAAGGGGTTTATATAGGTTGTTGTTAATGACACAACGCTATTGGCGATAAACTGAGTGGGGTCGAGTGATGGCAAGGCGTGGCCACCGGGGCCTCCATCGATTACCACGGCTGTTCCGCGATAGGTGATTTGCGCTGAATGGCAGGCCGCACAGCTCACGTCGAGCATTTTTGCGTTAGTTTCAGGATTGTAGTGCCAGGTCAGGCCGATGGGTAAGTCGCCTGGGTTGTTTTCATTTGGCGTGCTGGCCGGGTCATAAATAAACCCAAGTTGCTGCATATATTCACGTGTAATTAGCGGGTCTTTGCCGACCGGTTTTTCGAGGTTGCTAATCCAGTCATACTGCAGGCCAAAAAACTCTGTGCCTTGAGGGGTTCGATAGTAAGTCTGACGCTCTTTGTCGCACCAGCCTTGATAGCTAGGTGTTTTTTGTTCGCTATTAGGGTCGTCGCATACCAACTCTGAACTGGGAGTGAGAAAACGGTAGTTATCGATAACGGTATATTCAGGAATATTCGGGTAATTCGAGATATACCAAAGGTAGCCGTAGCCACCTACAAACACGAGCACCACAAAACTTAATAGTGCTTTGAGTAGTTTTTTCCAAGAAAATAGTTTTCTCATGCCGACCTTTTTTAGTTATCGTTTTGCCAAGCGAGTTATTTGTTGTTGAGTAGCTCAATTGCTATTAATTGAGACCCCATTAGCCACTAGCGCTTTTACTCGGGCAGTCAAAATTACTGCCATTATGCTCAAGTTTAAGCCCCGCAATCGAACTCGGCATTTTTATCAAATACCCTGCACCGCCACAGGTTATGTAGGCTGTTTTCATATCGTCGCCACCAAAGCATATATTTGAAGGCAGCGGCGCTTTTGAACCATCAGGTAATTCTATTTCGACGTACTCTACTTTCCCCTCAGGAGAGATGATCGAAATGCCTCCATTAACCACTGGCGTATTACCTTCGGGCAGCATAGTCGCTAAATAAACATTGCCTTCAACATCTACCGCAAGCGAGTCTAGTATTGATTGGCCAGGTAGATCAGCGGTTAACAAGTAAGCTCCGTCCATTGCGTAAGGATTTTTCTTAATTTCACCGGCGCCTGATAGCTCGTAGTACATTACCTTACGCTCGTAGGTTAGTGCGAAATACAATCGCGTGCCATCAGGCGAGAGGGCAATGCCGTTTGGTGAGTTAAGCGGGTACGCTTTTTGCGTGATGGTTTTTTGGTCTGGGCTAACGTAGTAGATAGCCGTAATGTCACGATCGCGCTCGCGTGTTTTGCCAAAGTCTGTAAACCAAAGTCCGCCTTCTGAATCGAACACTAAGTCATCTGGGCCGGTGAGTTTAAAGGGAGGGTTCCAATCGGGAAGGTCTTCGCCAAGCGGGCTCTTATATCCACGAATGGCGCACTCGGTGAACAGGGTTGTTACTTCTCCGGTGCTAACGTCAACTTTCTGTAAGGAACCGCCGGTATATTTATCGCCTTCAGGCTGGTTTCCACCTACTAGAATGACCTTGTCTTTGTTAACTCCCGGAATTTCCATCCAGTCAAACCCGCCATCGTTACACACATATATGCATGAATCTGGCCCGACCGCAGCACCATTAGGGCCGCCATCGAGTATGGCTAATGTGCTGACATCACCGTTTGGTGCAACTTTGCTCAGCTTCTGGCCCTTAATTTCGACTAAGATGATGCTGCCATCGCTACAGTAAATTGGGCCCTCCGGATATTCTAAGGTTGAACTAATTACCTCAATATTACTGGTGTCTAGCTTGCTCATGCATGTGCCTCCTGGCAATGTAACGATGATTGATTATGTTGCTTGTGAGTAGTTATTGTTGTGGCTCGCTCTCTACTTGGATTAAACCTTCTTTGATCAAGCCGCCTGAAAAAGCTTTGATGTTCTCGTCGTCGACCGTCTCAATTTTCAATTGTTGATAATAGAGATCAGCGCTTAAGTTTGGATTTACCTCTTTAACTGAGTCGAGAAACATAACGGCTTCTTCGCGATTGCCCAATGCTGCTTTTGAGTTGGCAACAAGTAAGCTGCTGTGAAGCCAGCCTGGCTGCTCAGCAATACTTTGCATAGCGTATTCAATCGCTGTTTCGTGGTCGCCAAGACGTTGCTCGGCAAGCGCGCGAAAATAGTTCCAATAAGCGGTAGAGGGGTGTTTAGGAGCGGTCTCTTTATTCTGCTCTAAGATTTCAATTGCTTCTTTAGCGCCGTCTTCGCCACCACTAGCAGCTAGCACAAGCGCTAAGTAACCTCGTGCAATTAGGTTGAGTGGCGCGATCGTAACGGCGCTTCGAAGGGCCAGTGTCGCGCGGCGGCTCTCACCAAGATGAAACCACGTGACCCCTGCGTTTTCGAGTACTTCAATATCTGAAGGAGCCAATCGGTAAGCTTTTTCAATATGTTGGCGAGCTTCTTCCTTGCATTGATTGTAATCTGCACTGGTTCCTGAGATAAGTCGCTGGGCCAGTAACATTGCTAGCGCAGCGTGCGCTCGCGCGTAGTCGGGAGAAATAGCGATCGCTTGCTTTAAGTATTCGCTCGCATCTTCAACACCTTTCATCGAGAACGCGGTCAACCAAAAATGATATGCCTTTTGTACCAAGCCCCATGAGTCGAGTTGATGAGATGGTATTTCTTCAGCAAAAGAAGTTTGCGCGAACTTCACTTCGCCTAACACTGTTCCAACAATGCATCGGGCGATGTCATGCTGGACTTCAAATACGTCCTCGATGTCGCGCTTGTAGGTGCGAGCCCAGATTTGCGTATCACTGTCGATGTCTGTGAGTTGTGCAGTAACTTGAATTCGGTCGCCTGCGCGCTGCAAATTGCCCGAGAGTACGAATTTTGAATTCAGCTGCTCGGCCATATTTTTTAGATTATCGCCATCATGTTTTGGTTTATAAGAATATGATGATAGGCGCGAACTGACACGAATGGTCGGGACGGTTGTAACGTGGACAATGATTTCAGAGGTGATGCCCGCGGCAATAAATTCATCGTCAGGGTTGCTCGACAATGGTTCAAACAACATCACGGCTATTGAGTACGGGCGGTCGTCGATCGACTTCGCCGATTTCTTCTTTAGCCCAACCAGAGCTCGCTCTTGTATGTCTCTAATTGAGTCAGAGGTTTGTATTTTTGGCTGACTGTCATCAATATTAGCTCTTCTTAGCAAGGGGGTTAAAACATAGCGCAGCGCGCCATAAAGAATACCCGCGATCACCGCTATTGCGGCTGTTGCTGACAGTGCTGATTCGTTGTCTGAAAGCCATTTGACTAACAGGTTGAGAGTTTCCAATCCTATTACCTAATTTATCGTCAACTATACTGCGAAGCTAAATACCCAACTATAGCTTGGCAGACTTAATTATTGTTATGAGCCTTGCTCGAACGAGTGCTATCGACATGTTTAGCAATGTGCTTGCTTACTCTAATTTTTGTAGGATCTGCGGCATTGACTTCGCAACCAATACCTTGACATCAAAGACGAGACGACATTGCTATCATTTGCCGAGCTTAAGAATATCACGTTGCGTTCGGGCTCGGAAGCCTTGACAGGGCTAGTCTGTAACAGAATTTAACAAAAAATAGAATCTCGCTGAACAATTGGCTTGTCGCCATAATAAAAAGAGACATACCTTATGAATAAACAGTTTTCGGAGCCGCTCGAGTTGCCTTGTGGCGCTGTATTATCGAACCGTATTGCCAAGGCCGCGATGACAGAAGGTCTTGCA
>CAKZRZ010000286.1 GCA_937918955.1 uncultured Arenicella sp. | reverse complement strand
AGATACGGACTGGAGCCAGGAAAATCGAGCAATCGGTGCTGTCCTCTCCCAAGTTCAAGACGGACAGGAGAGAGTAATCTGTTATGGAGGAAAGAAACTCAACAAGAGTCAACGAAACTATGCTCCTACAAAAGGGGAACTTTTCGCCGTCATATATTTCATCAGATTATGGAAATATTACCTCCAATACCGACCGTTCCGTCTGCGCACCGACCACCAACCCCTGAAATGGATTCACAGGCTGGAAGCCCCTAGCGGGATGATTGCACGATGGCTACAAACACTCTCTAATTACCAATTCGAAGTAGAATATAGACCAGGGAGTAAACATGGAAACGCCGACGCCTTATCCCGAGCTCCTCATCTCCCATTTAACCCTGATGATTCTGATAACGACGAGGAGGTCAGAATTGCCGAAATTAAAGCCCAGGCGCTGACGAAACGATCAGAATTACTGGAAGCTCAAAAGAATGATCCCGACCAAGCAGCCATCCGCCCTCTTGTCCCGGCTATGAAATTTCTTCCCGAAATAGAAAGACGGAAGTTGTCCCCTGCCGCTCGACTATATCATGATCTCCTACCCCAATTGGTTCTGAGCAAACAAGGGTTACTATATCGACGAGACCTACAGGGACGCTGCCTCATCTGCGTACCGAGTTCTTTACAAACTCGAGTAATTAAAACGGCTCATGAGAGTGGCGGTCATCAAGGACTTGAACAAACGTGCCAACGGTTGCGACAAAAGGTTTATTTTCCCCACCTACGGAAGTTTGTTTGGGAATATCTTCGTGCCTGTCGACCCTGCTTCTTAAAAGATCCCAGGTGTGCCCCTCAACGTCACACTTTGGTTTCTCAAGGAGCTTCTTACCCCTTCCAAGCCCTGTCCGTCGACTTTGTTGGACCCCTCCAAAAGGGGAGAATAACCCAAGCCGAGCATATTCTGACGGTCCAATGCAGGTTCTCTAAATGGCTAGAGGCCTTTCCTGTCACCAACGCTACAGCCAAAGCTGTAGCTCAAATCCTGGAACGCGAGATCATTTGCCGCTATGGTATACCGGAATCTATCCACTCTGATCGAGGGAAACCCTTCGTTGCCAAACTTACGCAAAAAGTAGCCCGAGAATTTGGGATCAAGTGGACATACACGCCAGCTTACAATCCCAAATCTAACCCTGTTGAACGACTACACCGGGAGTTAGGGAAGATGCTGCGAGCAATGGTTTCCCATGACCCTTCCTCCTGGGAAGAAGCATTGCCGCAGGCCTTATTTGCTATCCGCACTGCTGTTCATTCCTCTCTTGGTTCGTCTCCATATCAATTACTATTCGGCCGCACTGCAACGCAACCTTTGGATTTCTTGTTTGGCAAACCACTTTCCAACCCCGAAATCTCTACACCTGCTGCCGAATATGCCCAAGATCTCAGACAGAGAATCGATTCCGCACAACACCAAGCCAGACAAAATCAAAGTCTCGCTACCATTCGCCAGCGATCCGCCTATGTCCAAGATAAGAAATCCTTCCAAGTAGGACAAAAGGTCTGGCTTTTTACTCCCGCTATCAAGTTAGGAAACAGTAAGAAACTATCTACCTATTGGTCAGGGCCTTGGACCATCGTGAATGCCCTCTCTGAGTTATTATTCGAAATCCATCCTGACCCTGACTGGGTTAAGTCAACCAAAAACCAGGTCGTCAGCATAGATCGCCTTCGAATCTACGAATCAGATCATTCTATCCCTCCTCCCGCTCTGGCAGACTTAGCACAAGCCAACGACGAGTTCAACGAGGTAATCCTCCCTCCTGACTCCGAGTCAGAAGACGAGGTTCCCCCTCCACGAGTGGCTACCAATGATCCCTCTCAGTCTGATTCAGAAATCGAATCAGAAGAAGACGAGGTCGATCCGATTCCTGTTCTACCAGATCAAGAGGAAAGGCATGAAGCACCTCTACCTGTTGACGCTCCAGCAGATCTTCCAGAGATACCTTTGGCACCTGTTGCCCAAAATCCTGACCCAGGAGCCATCGATAACGAATTACCTCGAGAGAACGAAGAAGCGCCAAATGTTCTCCCTATAGGAGACGAGGAACCACGCCCCATACTTGCAGAAGAACCTGCACCTCTAGAGCCAGAAGAAAACCCTCAACCACCGACGGAACTTCCCCCTCCTCCGGAGCTGGCTACCCCACCTAGACCGGCCACACCTCCGGCAGAGTTACCTGCCAGACCTCAGAGACAACCTAGTCTTACTAGAGATCTTGGTGCCCGAGCTCGACGGCGACTCTACGACAATCCTCCCGAGGAACTTGTGACAGTCGATCCCTCTCCGGACGATCAAGCACCATCGGTTGAACCTCGCCGCTCTCGCCGTGACCGGCGACGTCCTGACCGATACTCTCCTGCCGCTCCAACTGCCGCCCCTCCTCGCCGTGGACGAGGGCGCCCGCCTGGACGGACTCGAGGACGTGGACGCCCGCCTACTCGATCTACTCTTACCCCACAAGGGAGGGCAACGGCCCCTGCCAATATTGTCCCCCATAGGCTACGACCTTATGTAGCCCCTCCTTCGCAAGAACCTCCAGATGAAGATGGCGACTGGCTCTTTAACCCAGAAGCCTACCAAGATGATTAATCCCCGGATGGACCTACGTGTCCCTAAAAACTGCTAGTCTCTGGTGTCCGAAGACTGCTGTGGCATCTTCTAGGACGGGAGAGATGTAACCGTACCACCCTGGGGTGTAGGAAGACCAATCCCCTTTCCTCGCCCCATCTAGCGGTAGCCCCCTGTGATAAGAGACCGTAGCGAATGACGATTCGCTACTTTCCCTTTTTCAGTTCTACCTTGCTTTTATGCTTTGCAGCTCGAAATAATTTATTCTTTTAAAAAGCCGTATTGAATGATTCACATATCCTATGTACGTATTTTATTCTCTGATATAATGAAAACGTGTAATACTTCCTAACACTCAAACAACCAACTCAAACAAGCAATTCTTTGTAAAACAAAAACGAATAAGTTAAAAGGATATCACAAGCTATAGTATGAATGTCTTCCCCATCTCGATGTCTAATTATAAAACATAATTACATCTCGAAGTGGGGCCTTGCATATTAATCCTTCTGGGGAAGATGCATTATCACAAGCTCTGGTAGTTTTACTAAGTTTACTAATCTCAGTTGTTCCAGCATATTTGAATTTCTATCCTACGTTTTCAGAATCATTATTCTTCTCGAATAATGAATGGCCAACTAAAGCAAAGACCTAAAGACGAAATGTGTATTTTGTGTAAAGACAAGTCAATGAAAGCAACCCCCAAAATCCCCATTCCCTGCACTCCCTCAAAGACCGAACCGATGGGGGAAAGCAACTTTGTACAGACAATGATGATAATGATGATAAGTGTCAGCCGAAATCTTATTCCAAAATATGTCAACATTGTAAAGATGTAAGTGTGTAAATTACGAAACGATACAGTAACATTTGTGTGCGCGAAGCGTACAAACGAGGGA
>CAKZRZ010000285.1 GCA_937918955.1 uncultured Arenicella sp. | reverse complement strand
CCCGACCTTTGGTGCCATCGTTGGTCAGATGCAACACGACTTATTTCACGTATATACTGTTGACGGCCACACGCTCAAAGTGCTCGAAAACCTGACGCGTTTACGAAAATACCCCGACGAGTTTCCATTAGCTAGCGAAATTCTTTCTGATCTCCACAAGCCTGAGCGACTATTTATAGGCGCTCTATTTCACGACATCGCTAAAGGCCGCGGCGGTGATCATTCGGTACTGGGCGAATCAGACGCTTATGAATTTTGCATCGAGCACGGTATGAGCGAATATGACGCGCGCTTGGTAGGTTGGTTAGTGCTAAGCCATCTTATGATGTCGCACTTTTCTCAGCGTAGAGATATTTCAGACCCAGATGTGATTAAGGAGTTTGCCAAAATTGTTGGTGATCAAGAGCATCTTAATAATCTTTATCTCCTTACCTTGGCTGACATTCGCGGCACAAGCCCGAAAGTATGGAACGCGTGGAAAGGACAGCTCTTACTTGAGCTGTACGAAGCCACCTCTAAAGCACTGCGTCAAGGCCTAGCCAAACCGATTTATGAAAAGGAGCATGTTGAGGACGATCAGCAGCTCGCGATGGAACTAATCGTAGAACAGCTGGGCGAGAAAAACGTCGACAAGCAACATGTACAACAGTTCTGGGACACACTACACAGCGACTATTTCATTCGCAATGAGCCTTACTACATTGCCTGGCATGCAAGCAGCTTAATCGACAGTAAAGCGATCGCAATGCCGTTAGTATCAGTGCGATACAGTGAGCGTTTAGAAGCTAATATGTTTTTTGTTTATGCGCCTGAAACTAATCGCTTACTAACCCAGGTTACCGGTTCATTTGACCAACTCGAACTCGATATTATCGAAGCCCGATTGCACATGAGCTCTAATGGCTTCGCGCTGTATTCATTTAATGCAGTTGTGCCTGAGCAAGACGACGCTACCAAAGCTGATTACATGCAATTTCTTGAGCAGCGTTTGCGCACATTAATACTCAGCTTTGAAAGCGAGAAGGCGATTTCACGAAGTACCGCATCTCGCGCGCTTAAACACTTCCCGATTAAGCCGAAAGTTAACTTCCATTTTAACCACGATAGCTACACCACAATGGAAGTGATCGCACAAAACCAACCCGGTTTTTTACACAACGTTGCGCTGGTTCTCAAGAAACACAATTTGATTTTATTGAGTGCGCGAATCGCCACGTTTGGGGAACGTGCCGAAGACGTGTTTTTGATTCGCCATGGCGATCATAGTGCCGTAATAGATCCTGATATTCTTGATCAATTAAACCAACAAATTTGCCGAGCCCTAGACCGAAACCCAAATTCGGATGCTGGCCAGGTGATCAGCTTTTAAGTCGAGGCAATTTACTTTAAATGCGCGCCAGTGATGGCGCTCGAGCCGAAATTACTGGATAATCGCGCCTCCTTCTTATTACAAGTGATTAGTGAAAAGCGCACTAAACTTATACTTCAAACCATCGATTATTATCATGACAGAGCAACTACAAAACATCATCGACCAAGCATTTGAAAATCGCAGTAACATTAGCCCAAGCACGGTTGATGCTGAGGTCAAACAAGCCGTTGAAACAGCTATCGACATGCTCGATCGTGGCCAAGCCCGCGTTGCCGAAAAAGTAGATGGCGAATGGGTAGTTAACCAATGGCTAAAAAAAGCGGTATTGTTATCGTTTGCGATTCGGGACAATGAACTTATTGACGGCGGCGATACTCGTTACTTCGATAAAGTTGACTCAAAGTTTGCCGATTACGATGAAGCACGTTTTAAAAACGAGGGCTTTCGCGTTGTTCCTCCCGCGGCAGTTCGTAAAGGCTCTTTCATTGCACCAAGCGTAGTGCTCATGCCGAGCTACGTTAACATCGGCGCACATGTTGATTCTGGCAGCATGGTTGACACATGGGCAACGGTTGGTTCTTGTGCTCAGATCGGTAAGAATGTACACCTTTCAGGTGGTGTTGGGATCGGCGGTGTCCTAGAACCTATTCAAGCTGGCCCAGTGATCATTGAAGATAATTGCTTTATCGGAGCGCGCTCTGAAATCGTTGAAGGTGTTGTCGTTGAAGAAGGTTCGGTTATTTCGATGGGCGTATACATTGGTCAAAGCACTAAGATCTTAGACCGCGAAACTGGCGAAGTGACTTACGGCCGTATTCCAGCGGGCTCAGTTGTTGTTTCGGGTTCGATCCCAAGCAAAGACGGAACTCACAGCCTTTATTGCGCCGTGATCGTTAAAAAGGTTGATGCGAAAACGCGCAGCAAAACAGGCTTGAACGAACTACTTCGTGTCGACTAGCTCAAGCCTAGTCAAACCCCACATATACGGCCTTTAAGCAAACTCCTCAGCGGACTCAACTATTGTGACAAACCCTACGCTCGATCTAACTAAGCAGCTTATCGCTGCGCAATCAGTAACCCCGCATGACGCAGGATGCCAAGCACTTATGGCGGAGCGCTTAGAGGCTATTGGTTTTAAGGTCGAGCGCATGGATTTCGCCGACGACAATGGCCAGGTATTAAATTTTTGGGCAAGACGGGGAACTGAGGCGCCTTGTTTAGCATTTGCTGGCCATACTGATGTGGTTCCCACAGGGGATTTAGACCGTTGGGACAGCGATCCATTTATACCGACAGAACGAGATGGTCATTTATTTGGCCGCGGTGCCGCCGATATGAAAACGTCTTTGGCCGCCTTCGTCACTGGCATCGAGGCTTTCATTGCCAAACATCCAGATCACAAGGGTTCAATCGCGTTACTAATCACCTCTGATGAAGAGGGTCCAGCTACTTGCGGCACGGTAAAAGTAATAGAGCAATTAGAAGCTCGAAATGAGAAAATTGACTATTGCTTGGTTGGCGAACCGAGCTCTACTAACACTCTCGGCGACATCATTAAAAACGGCCGACGAGGCTCTGTAGGTTGTCAGCTTACCATTATCGGTGTGCAAGGCCATGTGGCTTACCCGCATTTAGCCGACAATCCAATTCATCGCTGTGGCGATGTAATTAATACCTTGAACTCAATTGTTTGGGATAATGGCAACGATTATTTTCCTCCGACCAGCTTTCAAATTTCAAACATTGTCGGCGGCACAGGCGCAACCAATGTTATACCCGAAACCGTAAAGATTACCTTTAACCTACGTCACTCGACTGAAATTACCGCTGATGGGATTAAGAAAAAAGTGACCGAAGAACTCGACAAATTAGGCGTTAAATACTCGGCCAATTGGACGGTATTTGGCTTACCATTCTTAACTGAGAAGGGAATATTGGTTGATGCTTGTCAAAAATCAATCCGCGAAAATTTAGCCATCGAATCTGAACTCTCCACCACTGGCGGCACCTCAGATGGTCGCTTTATTGCACCAACAGGCGCTCAAGTTGTCGAGCTGGGCCCAATTAATGCGACTATCCACAAAGTAAATGAGTGTGTTGACCTTCAAACGCCTGAGAAGCTTTCTTTAGTTTACCAAGGTGTTTTAGAAAACTTATTGACCAAGTAGCGCTCTTTAACAAGCGCGGTGCAATTGGCCCGCCCTAGCGACAGATGAGTCGACAGATGAGTCGCCAGGTGAAACTACAGATGAGCTCGCAGGTAACAC
>CAKZRZ010000284.1 GCA_937918955.1 uncultured Arenicella sp. | reverse complement strand
CTTAGCTAAGTATTTCGTTCAAAATCTTTTTCATTCCTTGCCCCGCAATTGCGGCATTTTCGAGTACTTCTTCAATCGTGTCTGGCTGTTGATCTTCATTGCCTAAGGCAAGATTGGTAATTGCTGATAGGCCAAGCACTTGCATTCCGCTGTGGTTAGCAGCGATGCATTCGAGCACGGTTGACATACCTACCGCGTCGGCACCGAAGCTGCGCATCATTCTGCGCTCGGCGGAGGTTTCGAGCGATGGCCCTAGCACGCCAATGTAAATTCCTTGATGACAGCGAACGCCTTGAGCGTTTGCTGCGTCCCACGCTTGCTTTGCTCGATCGGGCGCATATGCTTTTGACATATCAGGGAACATCACACCAAATGTATCGTCTTGACCGAGCACTGGATTGTGGCCTGTGTGATTAATATGGTCGGTAATAATCATTACATCGCCAGGCAGAAACTTTGGGTTAAGCGCGCCTGCCGCGTTGGTGATGATTAGTTCCTTGCAGCCTACTTGCGACAAAACATAGCTCAAGGTTGTCACTTGTTGCGCGCTATAGCCTTCATATAGGTGATGGCGGCCGGCGCAAAGCGCGATTGTTTTGTTACCATTGCTAACTATGTTTATTACGCCTTTGTGGCTAGGCGCAGTGGCGATAGGCAGACCATTTAAGTCTTTGTACTCAATCAAGCATTGGCTTTGGTAGCCATCTAAACTTAGGTCTGATAAGCCACTGCCGAGTATTATCGCGCAGTCAATCGGAGTAGGATATTTGTCTTGAATGCTTCTGGTCGCGGTGGCGACTGAGTCCGTTAATAAGCTCATGGATCAATATTAATGAGTTGCTAGATGAGTATTCTAGAACACTTATGCGCCTTGGGGCATAATTGATTTCATGAGACTAAATCAAAATATCTTTTCATGTTAATTGGCCCGGCAGAGATTGAGCGTATTCGCGAGTATCAGGCAGTTATTCGGCCAGAGCCAAGCATTATAAAAGCCGCAGTCGCGATTATTTTACGAGACGGTGAGCATGGCACTGAGCTGCTAATGATGCAGCGTGCCAAGCATGAGAATGATCCATGGTCTGGCCAAATGTCTTTTCCAGGTGGAAAAATAGAAGTGTCGGATGTCGATTCGAAAGCCGCTGCAATACGCGAAGCGTATGAAGAAGTTGGTGCAATTTTGTACGAGAAAGATTATCTCGGCCGCCTTGATGATATGTATGGCCTGAAGGCGAATGATATCTACAGTGTTCACATCTCTTGCTTTGTATTTAAGCCCGATCGAGCGCTCGATTTGGTTGCCAATTATGAGGTCGCTGATATGGTTTGGCTGCCAATGAGCACACTCGATGATCGGAGCAAAGCTTTCGATTATCGTCATCCTCGGGACCCAGCGTTGAGTATGCCTGCGGTAATGCTTGATAGAGAAAAAGAGCAAATTTTATGGGGCTTGAGTTTGCGGATGTTGGCCAATTTGCATGATCTACTCGATTGGCCGATGAAGGTTCTTAATGACTCTGAGCGGGCTTATTTGGCTGATATGGAGAAACGAAATTTGAGCCCTGAGAATGCTAAAAAAATGAAACAGAGCCTGCGTCATCAAGAGCATGATTAGGGTATCTGATAATTGCTTGATGCGTAAACCTTAGATAAAACTGAAAAGAGGCATTTAAATGGTCGCAGTACAATCCACCATGCAAACATTAGGTTCGGCAGCCGCAAATTTTAGTTTGCCCGATGTACGAGCTGCTCAAAACGTATCACTATCGGATTTGAGTGGTCAGCCGCTACTTGTGATGTTTATCTGCAATCATTGCCCGTTTGTGATTCACATTGCTGAGCGCATGGCTGAGGTCGCTAATCAGGCGCTCAGCGATGGTTTCGCAGTGCTAGCGATCAGTTCGAACGACGTTGAAAATTATCCGCAAGATGGCCCAGAGGAAATGGCTCTATTTGCTCAAAAATACGATTTCGAATTCCCCTACTTGTATGATGAAAGTCAAGCGGTAGCAAAGGCCTACGGAGCCGCCTGTACGCCAGATTTCTTTGTTTATGATGCTGATCATAGTTTGCAGTACCGAGGCCAGATGGATTCTTCAAGACCTAGTAATGGCGAGCCTGTCACAGCTGATGATCTGTCGGCCGCTTTGGCTGCGGTGATATCGGGTTTGCCTGTTAATGATAATCAAGTGCCGAGCATAGGCTGCAATATCAAGTGGAAAGCAGGCAACGCGCCGAGCTACTTTTAGTTAGTAGTTCTAGTATTGTTGATTTTGAAGCGTTTTGATAAAGCCAAGGTGATTTTATGAAGTTCGCTGAAATATTTACTGCTCTAAAGCTTGATCCAGATTTCGAGATCAGTAATGCATTTAAGCTTCACTCATACTACTCGGTTTCATCGTTAGCTACATCAAGCGTCGCTGCGGTTGGCTGTGCTATATCTGAGCTACTAGAGGTCACTGGTATGCGTGCGAGCTCATCTTCTGTGAAAGTAGATCAGACATTATCATCATTTTGGTTTGCGCAATCTATTTGCCCTGTTCAATGGAGTATGCCGCCGGTTTGGGATGCCATTGCCGGTGACTATCGAACCAATGATGGTTGGATAAAACTGCATACCAATCTAGATCATCATAAAGCTGCGGCGCTGTCGGTTTTGGATTGTAAGGCCTCGCGCGCGAAGGTTGAACTAGCTGTGAGAAAGTGGACTAGCGATGACCTTGAGGGTCAAATAGTTGAAGCTGGAGGCGTTGCCGCAGCAATGCGCTCCAGAGAAGAGTGGTTAGAGCATCCTCAAGGCATCGCGGTAGGGAAAGAGCCGCTGATATCATGGCAGGCTTCGCGAAAACGCGCCATGAGGCAATGGCATGCTACTTCATCTAGGCCGCTGAATGGATTGAAGGTTTTGGACCTAACACGAGTACTAGCAGGCCCTGTTTGCACCAGAACGCTGGCAGGCTTTGGTGCAGATGTTCTAAGAATCGATCCGCCATTGTGGGAAGAGCCTAATGTGGTTCCTGATATTAGTTTAGGTAAACGTTGCGCAAGACTGGACTTGAAATCAAAGCATGGCCGAGAGGTGTTCGAAGGCTTGTTGGCAAGTGCGGATATGTTAGTACATGGCTATCGAGCTGACGCTTTAGAAAAACTTGGTTATGGCTTGGAAGCTCGTCAACAAATCGCTCCTAATCTTATTGAAATTTCATTAGATGCCTATGGATGGACTGGCCCTTGGGCGACGCGCAGAGGTTTTGATAGCTTAGTTCAGATGAGTTGCGGCATTGCGCATCAAGGTATGAAATGGGTGAAAAGTGAGGTGCCGACACCTCTGCCAGTTCAAGCCTTGGATCACGCGACTGGCTACCTAATGGCCGCAGCTGCAATAAAGGCCCTCGTTGACGCGAGAACGAAGAATGAGATAGACAATGCGCGACTCTCACTTGCACGTACAGCCGAGCTACTGATTTCCGAGCCCTCAACTGGAATAGAGCCTTCAGCAAAAAGTGAGCCCTCAGCCCAATATAAGCCCTCAGCCCAAAGTGAGCCCGCGGCGGAACACTATTCTGAATTCGAAGAACAAACACCTTGGGGGCCTGCTTTACGTTTGAAGCCAGCGTTGGCTGTCGAGAATGCGCCGATGCACTGGGCGCTGCCAGCGTGCAATTTAGGAAGTTCGAGCCCTGAATGGTGAAATCTTAACTTCGCTTTGCCAGTTCTCTATCCATAAACCATTTAAATACCCGCTGGTAATGGTTTGGTAGCAATCGCTGTGTCCAATCCATAACTTTTGCGTCTTTACCTATTACTAGTCTGCGTTTGTTGTTGACTACGGCATTTATGATTTGCTCAGCTGCTGATTCAGCGGTGGTCATCGCCGCGGATTCAAAGTCGTTTTTGAGTTTTTTCATGTTCTCGTCCGGTTCTTTGCTAACTCTAGCGTTGGCAGCGATCTTGGTCTTGATTCCGCCCGGATGAACCGAGGTGCAACTAACATGACTATTTGCGTTTTCGAGTTCTTGTCTTAACGATTCGGTCAAACCTCTAACAGCAAACTTACTCGCATTGTAGGCCGATTGCTCAGACACGCCGATTAGGCCAAACAGGCTCGAGATATTGACAATATGGCCCCATTGAGCTCGCTCAAGTGCAGGTAGAAACGCTTTGCTTCCATAAACAACGCCGGAGAAATTAATGCCCATTAACCACTCGAAGTCTTCAATGCTGGTTTCGCTAAACGTGCCAGATGAGAGCGCGACACCAGCGTTGTTGATCACTAGATTGACCGTATCAAATTTATTTTGAATTTGTTCAGCATAGTCAAAAACACTCCGACGATCAGCGACGTCGAGATTATGAGTGAGAATTTTTTGCTCAAATTGTTTTAGTAACTGGGCTGTCTCGTCCAGCCCTTCTTGATTGACGTCGGAAAGCGCGAGCGCGGCGCCAGACTGTGCCAACTGGATCGCAAGTTGGCGACCAATGCCGCTGCCTGCGCCGGTGACAACGGCAACCGAATTTTTTAACTTATTCATAAATAGGAGTAATTTTAGGTGGGAGGCTCAGGATTTGTTCAAGCTTGTGTTTAATTGCTCGTCTGAAAGGTTGATCAGAATTTCACTTAGCCAGCGACGAAAATACGCACGGCTTTCATTATTGTTTCCAAAGCCGAGTGCATCTTTTATCCCTTGGCCAGATACAACTTCGCCGACCAGTGCTAGCGTAACTAGCATAACGAGGCGATTGGTGTTTTCTAGGCTGGCGTTATCGTCGAGTTTTTGTCGTAAGCTGTGGGAGACTTCAACAATGCTTTGCATATTTTGCTTCAGAGAGCTTTCGGCGCCGCTCAAATGTAACCAAACTGCTGCCTTGCCTTCATCTCCAGGGTATGACGTGTCGAGTACGTGTGTCATTGCATCAACTAATTCTTCAGGCTTGGCTTCGGTAGCTTGTTTGATTGCTTGAGTTATGCGAGCCCTCGCTCGTTCGCCTACCCGTTCGGCGAGGGCATTGACTAGGCCATCTCGCGAGCCAAAATGATGGATAATATTCGGGTGCGCCATGCCGGCTTTTTTCGCGACCGCGCTTATGCGCAAGCCTGCAGGTCCAACTTCAACCATGAGTTCTTCTGCGGCGTCGAGAATGGCATCTCGGGCCTGTTCAGGTGATTTATGCGTTTTTCTGGCCATAAAATTCTAGTTTGTTGAGGCTTAGGCGCCAGAGTTGTTGACAGTTTTGCAGATTGGTCCTAAAGTAATCATTCTAGTTTACAAAGTTGTAAACAACAAATATTTTAAGCGAATTAGACTCATTATTTGATTCGCTAGCTACATTTCTTTGAAGGTTTGACTATGTCTGCAAGTTCTCCTGTTTTGGATCAGCACGCACCATCGACTGATATTTCCTCATCGCGCTCTAAGCTTGAGATTGTGCCGCGTCGAGTAAAATTTGATTTCAGTGATTTTGAGAGTAAGTTTTACTATCAGGGAAACAGCTGTATCAGCGCAATGTGGGTTGCTTTGTCGGCAACTTTTCCAGCTGGTGAAGGTGAATTTATCAAGTCCGTAAAACTGTTCGAAAATCAAATCCAAGACCCCAAGCTCAAGGCAGAGGTGCGAGACTTCGCCACACAAGAAGCACATCATTCTGTGCAACATCGGCAAATCAATAAGATGTTTGACGACATTGGATATGATACTGCCAAGCTTAATGTTTTCTTTAAAGATGAGTTAGCGAAGCGCGAGCAAAAATGGTCCGCTGAAAAGCGCTTGGCACGCACGGTGTGCGCAGAGCACGTGACTGCCGTTATGGCGCATCATGCATTGACTCATCCAGAGCATATGGCAAACTTCCCAGAGTCGTTCCGAAACTTATTTTTATGGCATGCGATTGAAGAAATCGAACATAAGTCGGTGGCTTTTGATGTGTACATGGAGTGTGTCGGCGACATTAAGTCACTTCATCGAGAGTATAGGATATTCACTCGATTTGAATTTCCGTTTAATGTTTGGCTGAGTAGCCGATTCTTATTAAAAGAAATGGGCCACAAAGTTACTTGGAAAGAACGCAAGGGGCTGTGGAATAGTTTATACGGTCAAGGAGGCTTAATCAGTGATATGCGCGGCCTATATAAGCTATTTCTAAAAAAGGACTTCCATCCTTGGAATCATGATGATTCTGAATTAGTGGAACAGTGGAAAGAAAAATTAGCACCTTACTTTGTCGGCCAATAGCGGGTCTATATAGCTATGGCGCACCCTCATTACGACGCGATAATTGTTGGTGCTGGAATTTCCGGCATCAGTGCGGCATACCACCTTCAGACCTATAACAAAGGCAAGCGCTATAAAATTTTGGAGCGACGAGAGGCGCTGGGTGGAACGTGGGACTTGTTCAACTACCCAGGCATTCGATCTGATTCGGACATGTATACCTTCGGTTTTAATTTTCGACCTTGGGATGACGATGCGGCTATTGCTGAGCGTGATAAAATTATCGATTATCTGCAGACCACTGTGAAAGAGTTTGGGATCGATCAAAATATTGAGTACGGCGTGCACATAAAAAAAGCCAGCTGGTCGGGTGAAAACAATTGTTGGACATTGGAGTCGGCCGAAGGGGAAACGTTCACCTGCCAGTACATTTATATGTGCGCCGGTTATTATAATTATGATCAAGCGCATCAAGCTGAATTAGTGGGCCTTGAAAACTTTGAAGGCGAAGTATTACACCCTCAGTTTTGGCCAAAGGAGACAAACTACGCCGATAAAAATGTGGTTATTGTAGGTAGCGGCGCAACAGCGATTACCCTTTTGCCCAATATGGCTGAGCAAGCAAAGCACGTCACCATGCTGCAACGTTCGCCAACCTACATGGGGGCGAAGCCTGCGATTGACCCGCTAGCGAATTGGTTGGCTAAGTGGTTTGGTCGATGGGCAGCGCGTTGGTGGTTTATCTTAAGTACCATGTTCATCTATTGGTTTTGTAAGACATGGCCAGAGCGCGCCAAGGCTAAGATCATTGATGAAGTTAAAGCTGAATTAGGCGATAAATTTGACGCTAAACATTTCACTCCGCACTACAATCCTTGGGACCAGCGCGTGTGTTTATGTCCGGATGCCGACTTTTTTAAGACCATGAAAGCAGGTAAGGCTGACGTGGTGACCGACCATATTAAAAACTTTACTGAAAATGGAGTTGAACTCAAGTCGGGAGAATTTCTCGAGGCCGATGTGATCGTCACTGCGACCGGGTTAAAGATGCAGTTCTTTGGTGGTATCGATTTTGATATTGACGGAGAGCCCTTGGTTGCTAATCAAGCTTATGCGTATAAAGGGATGATGCTTAGCGGTGTGCCGAATACGTTTTTGGCGGTCGGTTACACTAATGCTTCATGGACTCTCAAGGTTGACTTGAGTCATCGTTATGCGAGTAGAATGATTAGTTATATGGACGACAAAGGTTACGTAAAAGCGGTTCCGACTATCACCCCAGGCATGCAAGACGCGCCGTTGATGGATTTATCTTCAGGCTATATTCAGCGCTCATTGGATATGTTGCCTAAGCAAGCCACGAACAAGCCTTGGCGACTCAATCAGAACTTTATCTTGGATAATGTTGCTTTGCGCTTCACATCGCTTGATGACGAAGAGATGGTGTATAGCTGAGTTACCAAGTGGCACGTCGATTATTCACCAGCAATTATATCGGTTAACGCTGCCAAAAACTCATCCATCTCGGCATCAGTACCAATGCTGACTCGCAAGAACTCGTTGATACGAGGTTTGTCAAAGTAGCGCACGATTATGTTTCGCTCTCGTAAGGCTAAAAATATTTTCTCGGCGCTTTCGCTTTTATGTTTTGCAAACACGAAATTGGCGCTAGACGGTAACACCGTAAAATCCATTTGTTGCATGCGCTGGCTTACACGTTCGCGGGTGGTATTCACTTTTTGGCAAGTTGCCTCTAAGTACTGGTGATCTTCGAATGCGGCTGTTGCTCCTGCAATCGCAAGCGAGTCTAGCGTGTAGGGGTGAAAACTGTTTTTAATTCGCTCTAGACCTTCAATTAGTTCAGCGTTTGCAAGCGCAATCCCAACACGCAATCCAGCCAGCGAACGAGACTTTGATAGAGTTTGAGTAACAACGATATTGGCGTACTGCTTAATCAAGCGCACTGCACTGTCATTAGCGAAATCAACATAAGCCTCGTCAACGACGATCACCGAATTCGGGTTGCGAGTTGCAAGTTGTTCTACTTCATCAATAGATAGAGCAATACCGGTCGGCGCATTCGGGTTAGCAAAAATAATACCGCCGTTAGCTTGCTCATAGTCATCGATATTCAAGGAAAAATCATCGCGCAAAGGAACTTGCACATAATCAATTTCAAATAGCTTGCAGTAAACCGGATAGAAACTATAGGTGATGTCCGGGAAAAGGAGAGGCTTATCGTGTTTTAGCAAGCCTCTGAACACATGCGCCAGCACTTCATCTGAGCTATTGCCGATAAACACCATATTGCTATCTAGCTCAAAGTGGTTAGCGATGGTTTGCTTTAAAACCTTGGTGTTTGGGTCAGGATACTTTCTTAGCTCTTCACTATTGGCCTTAGCAATTGCTTCGAGAACCTTAGGTGACGGTCCATAAGGGTTTTCATTGGTATTTAGTTTAATCAGCTTGCTTAACTGCGGCTGCTCACCCGGCGTGTAGGGCGTGAGTTGATTAACGATGTCTGACCAGAAGCGGCTCATGATGTTTTAACTTTGTAATAAATGAAATCGAAGAAACCAGAGTGTACTCGGGTCTTATGAATGTAGCGCTGATAATAGTTCAGCTTAGGTTAATACTAGCATTGCTATATTTGAATGCGAAACTAAAGCGTAACAGCCTGCATCTTTTTACTGACGACTTTTTAGTTCGAGCGATTGCTCTAGCTAAGGCGTAGTCGACATAAATTAAGATGCTGCTACACTGATAAAACGCTAATAACTTATTTGAATGGCCGAATGGGGGCTTATATGAAATTTAAATCAACGACCATGCTGACCGCGATTGCATCTTTCGCGATATTTTCAGGTACGGTATCTGCACAGAGCGATTACCGTGGTTCTAATGACCGCTATGTTGATGGCGTGACGATTTATGAGCACTGCGATTTCAAAGGCAAAAGCCAAACTCTAAGGCCTGGAGAGTACTCGAGTTTGCGTCAAACCGGTTTTGGAAATGACAGTATGTCCTCTATTCGAGTGTCAAGAGGCTTTGAAGCCGTGATCTATCAAGACGATGATTATCGTGGTTCATACGCGCGAATTGACCGAGATATCGCCTGTTTCGATCGAAAGTGGAACGATGAAGCCAGCTCGATAAGTGTGCGTGGTGTGGGCTACAGTGATGGTCAAGACGATCGTTATGATCGCAACTCTAATCAGACTTATGATCG
>CAKZRZ010000283.1 GCA_937918955.1 uncultured Arenicella sp. | reverse complement strand
GTTACGCCTGCAGGGCCGATATTTTTCTGAGCACCCGCGTAAATAATGCCATATTTAGATACATCAATCGGGCGTGAAAGAATAGTTGACGATAAATCAGCACAAATTGGTTTATCAGTTTCAGGTAACCAATCGAATTCAACGCCAGCAATTGTTTCATTTGGCGTAATGTGCACATAGGCTGCATCATCGCTCAGGTTCCAGTCGGCAGCACTCGGCACGTGCTTATATCCTTCTTCTGACGTATCGCAAACAACATTCACATCGACAAAGCGCTTAGCATCGGCAATGGCTTTTTTACTCCAGTGACCGGTGTGGGCGTAATCAGCTTTATCACCTAAGAATTTTAAGTTTAAAGGGATAGCTGAGAATTGCGCGGTTGCTCCACCTTGGAGAAAAAGAACTTTGTAATTATCAGGAATACCCATCAAATCACGCAGATCTTGTTCGGCTTGAGCAGCGGTTTGCATAAAGGGCTTGCCACGATGTGACACTTCCATGACCGATGCACCAGCACCGTTCCATTCAAGCATCTCGTTTTGCACTTCTTTAAGCACAGCCTCAGGTAGCGCGGCAGGACCGGCGCTGAAATTATAAATACGACTCATGATAAGTCCTCGGAAAAGTTTAGAATTAATTCATCGATCAGACTCGGAATTAACGCAGTTTCGCGCTTCACCAGCTCAGATTGTGAGCGTGTGTTGAATTCAGGCTTCATTCGATTGTTAGACAGCACTAACACGTAGCGGCTATTTTGGTTTAGCTGGGTCAGACATTTTACACAAGCCGTGTTTAAATCCCTACACGTTTTGCGATTGTTTTACCAATTATCGAAACAAAATTCTAGTCGTCAAGTAAAAGCGGGATAATCGGTGCGATTATGGCATTGCCTAAAACTTCAATTCCCGAGATTGTCGCACAATTATTGTTTAGGTTTGTTTCGCCTGCAATCGACGATACACAAACTTCATATGAAACTTGGCCCTCTGAGTTAGGCGCAGTAAAAGAAAGCTCAAAACTACGATCAGCACCACTTGATATGGCCGCTACCGTTGCTTGAGCAATTGCCGCGCCGGTTATTTGCTCTGTCAGCCGGAGTGATACGACGGTAGCAGGCGATCTCGATTCACCCAAATTCACTACTTGACCGGAGATAGTAGCCGCTCGTGAGACGAATAGCTTTTCATCCACTAAGCCAAGCTCAGACACAGCAAGGTCGGTTACAACTTGTGAAGTCGTCGGCACTGATAAGAACGGTGTGTTTTCGGCAAAGTACTCAAATGCATTAGCATTTCGAATTGCACTATTAGGGGATGAGTTTGCTAAATTTCGCGAACCTTGTTGATCAAGGGCACTACTAAAATCATCCGTCGCAGCAACAACATTAAAGTGGCTAATTTCGTGAACAATCGTGCCTGACTTAGAGTCTGTACCTTCTCGCGGAACAAGGAAAAATACATCACACAAAGTCATGTTAAAGGCGTCGCTTGGGAACACAAACGCAAAGGTTCGACTTGGATCAACGCCCGGCTGATTCGAGCAATCGCAATTAAAGCCAATCGTTTGATTACTAGTGGCCGAAGCAATACGCGCCATCCCTTCTTGAACTTGAGCATATCTGGCAGTCGAGAACGCACCGAACCACTCGGTATAACGCGCTGAATTAGATCGTAGCGCGACAGGCGTATTTTGAAGGGCAAAGCTCGACTCATTGGCAATACGCTCAGCCGATGTCAACGCAGCATCAATCTCAGATTGCTGCCCTGCCGAACAATTTTGAAATTGTGGAATACGCTTAAACACTCGCACTAGACGATCTTTATTTAAATTGATCGTTATCGCTGCACTCGTTTTCGCTTGAGTTCCACTATGAGTTTGATCACCCGAGTCGCGCAGAGAAATCGCATAATCCCCTTTGTAATTAATAGGGTATGAACGCAACAAATCGATTTTTTCTGAGGCAGACTGTCCAGGCGCTAAATAAACATAGTCACTGGCAATCGGCGCGAGGCGTTTTACGTGCGGCCCAGTATAGTGTAGCTCTCGCCCCTCAAATTCGATTGAGAAGAGATCTTCAGTCATACCGCCCCCCAAGGCGGTTTCTCTCTTCAATAAAGCTACTTGCGAGTCACTAACGTTAGTATATCGAACTGTCGCCCAAATTTGATCATCGACGCTCAAGGACTGCTGATCGATAGAAATAGACACCTCAACACCGACTGGCAAGGACGCAGATGCATGGGAAACGCTCGTCATGATTATGCTGCACGCCAAGCAAAGCATTAGACTTATTGAAAAGCGCTTAAAGCCATACTTTCTAGATTCAATCATAAACAAAACTCTTAATTTGCGCGAATACTCACTTGTTAAAACCATTACTTACAAGCAAGGCCTAAACCTATCAGAGATAAACACAGTTGTTGTATTTGACTGAATAGAATGAGTGTTACCGTTGAGTAAAACCAAAGTCCAACTATAGGTTAATTGATACTGCGTACTAGCGCAAAAATTGTAACTTTTTGAAATATCGACTGTTTGCTTGATAGAGCCGCCTGATTTCACAGTCTTAAAATCTTCGGCACTTGGTGGCATGCGCTTGACCATGATGCCGGCATACGCCACATCTTCCGAGCTGCCTACTTCTTTAACATTTAAAAAGTCAGCCGTTACGGCTCCTTCAAAAGGGCTGCCCCAAGGCAAAAATATGATTTCTTGATCACTATCGTTTTTCAGCTCAGCGCTCAATAAAACAGCGTTGTCAGCATGCTCTGCACTAATTATCACCGACAGCTTACCTGCCTCCTCCTCTAATGCATCATTCGCACTCGCAGTTGATGCACTTGATGGAGTTGAGTTCTCACATGCTAATAACAAAAGCGCGCATACGCTCACCGCAAGTGCCTTCGATGCAAGTCTAGTTCGGGCTCGCACACCGTCTATAACGGCATGCGCAAAGCTCAAAACTTGACTATTCGTCACCACCATCTTCTTCTGCGACGTTATCGGCACCCTCAGCAGCAGCATCGTCAGGCTTATCTTGAATAGCGTCTACGCCTGTTTCAACGCCGTCCGCCGCATCAGCCTCAGAGTCTACCTCCTCATCCTCGTCAGACTCAGCTACTTTCTCGATACTAATAAGCTGTTCATTCTCGGAAACGCCGATGATTTTAACACCTTGCGTGTTTCGGCCAATAACGGAGACCTCTGCAACGCGAGTTCTTACTAATGTGCCGCCGTTAGTGATCAGCATGGCTTCATCATGGTCTTCAACCAAAATCGCACCTACTGAGTTGCCATTGCGCTCACTGGTTTGAATGGAGATTACACCTTGACCACCACGGCCTTGAACATTGTATTCTGACAACAAGGTTCGCTTACCAAAGCCATTTTCAGTTAAGGTGAGCACCGCCGAGTCTTGATCCTCCGCATCACAGATAATCATGGCATTAACCTTATGGCCGTCGGTCATCTTGATACCACGAACGCCACGAGCTGTGCGCCCCATCTTACGAACATCGCCTTCTGCGAAGCGAATCGCTTTACCCGAAGTACAGAACAACATCACTTCTTGATCACCGTTGGTTAAGCCAACACCGACCAATTCATTACCTTCAACTAAGTCCAGAGCGATAATGCCGTTTGCACGAGGGCGAGAGAAATCCATTAATGAGGTTTTCTTAACAGTACCGTCGCTGGTAGCCATAAATACATGACTGCCTTCGGTAAACTCTTTTACCGCCAAAATTGCTGTGATGTGTTCACCATTATCGAGAGGCAACAAATTAACAATTGGCTTACCTTTAGCATTGCGCCCGGCCTGAGGAAGGTCGTATACCTTTAACCAGTAAACCTTGCCTTTATCAGAAAAGCACAAAATCGTGTCGTGAGAATTAGCCACGAACATACGCTCAACAAAGTCATCATCTTTAGTCTTTGTCGCGCTCTTACCCTTGCCGCCTCTGCGCTGAGCGCGGTAATCACTCAATGGCTGAGATTTAGCGTAGCCTTCATGAGACAAAGTCACCACCAAGTCCTCTTCGGCAATCATGTCTTCTAATGTTAGATCAAGCTTTTGATCAATAATTTCAGTGCGACGCTCGTCACCATATTCTTCACGAATTGCGATGAGTTCTTCACGAATAACTTCCATCAAACGATCAGTGTTCTCAAGTATGTTGATGAACTCAGCAATTCGTTCGAGTACTTCAGCATACTCCGAGCGTATTTTATCTTGCTCTAAGCCAGTAAGGCGGTGCAATTGAAGATCAAGAATAGCCTTCGCCTGTTTTTCAGACAACTTGTAGGTGTCGCCGTGCAAACCAAGCTCAGGGGCAAGACCCATAGGCTTACAAGAAACATCGCCAGCGCGCGAGATCATCTCTGAGACAACCCCAGGAGCCCACAGTTTTTCAAGTAATTTTTCACGCGCGATGCCCGGGCTAGCTGAATCTTTAATCAGCTGAATCATTTCGTCGATATTACTTAAAGCAATCGCGAGGCCTTCTAAAATGTGTGCTCGCGCTCGTGCTTTACGCAAATTGAAAATCGTACGACGAGTGACGACCTCGCGGCGATGCTTAATAAATTCTTCGATCAGCTCGCGCAAATTAAATAAACGCGGCTGATTATCAAGCAAGGCAACTGTATTAATACCAAATACAGTTTGTAATTGTGTTTGTTGAAATAGCTTGTTTAGAATAACTTCTGCTACTTCGCCACGGCGTACTGCGATAAACATTCGCATGCCGCTTTTATCCGACTCATCACGTAGCTCAGTAATGCCATCGATTTTCTTGTTTTTAACCAGTTCAGC
>CAKZRZ010000282.1 GCA_937918955.1 uncultured Arenicella sp. | reverse complement strand
ATGCTGCTCGCTCCTGGCTTGCTTGCATGGCCGGCGGGTTTTCTGGAGTTAGTTGAGGGCTTCAAAGGCACCGCACTGCTTGGGCCGCGAAGTGGTTCGAAAACTGAGAACCTAAGCATTCCAAACCCGCTACCTCCAGCGATAAACTCACTTGATTGCAAAGTTAGCTATGTCGAGACTTTTCCTCTAAGTTCTCCTCGCGAATTGCTTAATGGTGGCGCCGTTAGAACGTGGCTTGAGACCGTTGATACTAGCGAAAAAGTGTTAGAGCAAACCGTTGATGGAACCCCTGTTTTGATCGGTGACTCAAACATTAAGTATTTGTGCGCCTGGCCCGATAGCGAGGCAATGGCGAGGATTATAGCCGCGCTCGCGCAAGAGGCTAATATTGAGACTAAGGCCATGCCTGAAGGGGTTCGTCGCCGCTGTACTGCGTCGCACGAGTTCATATTTAACCACAATGCTGAGGCTGTTGAGTTTGCTGGCCATGTTCTACAAGCGGCTGACGTTTTAATTCGAGAGATTTAGAAAGGTTTATTGGTTTAACTTGTCGAATTCTGCGGCGAATTTACCTTCTCGTTATCGTCTCTGCGCGGTACAATTCGCTGTATAAATTTACACCATTGAGCTTGTTAGATCGAAGCTCGGCAATAACACCCTTGTATTCGTATGAAAGTTGAACAAACCAAGCTCGACGGCGTTTTGCTCGTCACCCCGCAAGTCTTCGGTGATGACCGCGGTTTTTTTATGGAAACCTATAATAAAGACAAAGCCATAGAATCGGGTTTGCCTGCTGAGTTTGTGCAAGACAATCATTCTAAATCCAGCAAGGGAGTGCTGCGTGGCTTGCATTACCAAAGCCCTCAGTGGCAGGGTAAATTGGTTCGCACCGTTCAAGGTGAAATCTTTGATGTGGCGGTTGATATTCGTGCGGGTTCGCCTACTTTTGGAGAATGGGTAGGCTACTATTTAAACGATGAGAATAAACAACAACTCTATGTGCCCGAAGGGTTTGCTCATGGCTTTGTGGTGACCAGTGATACTGCTGAAGTGGTTTATAAGTGCACGTCGCTATACGCACCTGAGCAAGAAGGCAGCGTACTATGGAACGACCCAGAAATCGGAATCGATTGGCCGATAGATGCGCCTTTGCTATCAGCAAAAGACGAAGTTGGGCAATTGCTTAAAGACGTACCAAGTTTAAGTGTCGACTAATACGCTTCTTTCGTTAAATGTCGAGTTAAGTGTCGAAAAGAGTTAAGTGCCAATAAGCGGAATTAAAAGGATGAAAAAAATTGTATTAGTCGGTCAAAATGGCCAAGTAAGCAGCTATCTGCAGCGAGTGCTTAATGGTGACTATGAGCTTGAAGTGCTCAGTCGTGAGCAGCTCGATTTAAGTCAAGTAGACTCTATTCAAGCGGTGCTTGAGGCGAGCGCCCCGAGCTTAATCATTAATCCTGCCGCCTTTACCGCCGTGGACCTGGCTGAAGAGCGTCAGCAAGAAGCTATGACGATTAATCGAGACGCGGTCGCTGAGATTGCGGCGTTTTGTACAAAATCTCAAACACCTCTGATTCATTTCTCTACCGACTATGTGTTCGCGGGCGATGCTAATGAGCCCTATAGCGAAACTGATGCCACCGGTCCAAATGGCGTATACGGTCAGAGCAAGCTCGAAGGCGAACAGGCTATATTAGCGGCAAATGCGCCTGCGATCATTTTGCGCACATCTTGGGTGTACTCGAATCGAGGTAAGAATTTCTACAAGACCATGTTGAACCTTAGCAGCACGCGTGACGAGCTTTCGGTTGTTGCTGATCAAGTGGGCGCTCCAACTTACGCAGGCAGTATTGCTGATGCGACAAAAAAAATAGCCGAGAGAATCTTGGAGCAAGGCGGCCTAGATGAAGAGCAATTTGGGGTGTATCACTTTACTTGTCAAGGACAGACTTCATGGGCTGAATTTGCCAAAGCAATATTTGTTGAGAACGAAGTTAATACCGTTACCGTAAATGGCATTAGTACCGAGGAATACCCTACACCGGCTAAACGCCCAGCTTTCTCAGTGTTAAATGGAGATAAGTTGAGTCGTGTCTTTGGCGTGTCTTTGCCTCATTGGGGCACCGCGTTGGCGCATTGTGCGGCCGAGACAAAAACGCGATAGCTTGTGATTAGCGAGTTTGACAACGCGGCGGATATTCTCGGCGAAAACGGCCCGTTTGCGAAGAATATAGCCAACTATACAGTTCGAGAATCTCAAGTGGCGATGGCCACGGCAATTGAAGAAACCATCGCCAATAAGCGCACATTATTGGCTGAGTCTGGTACTGGTACGGGCAAGACCTTTGCTTATCTAATACCTGCTTTGTTGTCTGGTAAGAAGACTCTGGTTTCAACCGGAACCAAGCATTTGCAAGAGCAGTTGTTTCATCGAGACATTCCTTTGGTGCTCAAGAATTTAGGGCTAAATGCAAAGGTGTCGCTACTCAAAGGGCGAAGCAATTATCTTTGTTTGCACCGAATGATTTTAGCGAGAGGCTCTTCTCGCCGCCTTGATAAGGTTCAGCTTGCTGAATTAGAGGCGGTAAATGCATGGGAACCTACAAGTAAGAGCGGTGATATCGGTGACCTCAATGAAGTACCGGAAGACTCTCGAATTTGGCCGTCAGTAACGTCAACGGTTGATAATTGTATTGGCCAAAACTGCTCGTATTTCGAAGATTGTTACGTTAATAAGGCGCGCAAAGCAGCGATGGTAAGCGAAGTAGTGGTGGTGAACCACCACCTATTTTTTGCAGACAAGTCTCTTAAAGACGATGGCTTTGGTGCTTTGTTGCCCGACGTTGATACCGTTATTTTCGATGAAGCGCACCAAATTCCCGATATTGCCTCTAATTTTTTGGGAAACAGCTTTAGTTCATGGCAAGTGATGGAACTTGCCAATGATACGCGTGCGGCAGAGCTCAAAGAGAAAAGTCTGATCCCCAAACTGGCACTAACGGCTGACAAACTCGACAAAATGACCGCAGACTATCGCTTGAGCCTTGGGCTTAATGAGCGCCGAGTGGGATGGGGTGATCTTGTCGATGAAATTCCTAATCTTCCAAAGAAGCTATTGTTGTTAGCGGAGAAGCTCACCGAGTTTTCTGAGGTTCTTGAGAAAGCCTCGGTTGCGGGCGAGGCGCTTACTCGATGCTATGAACGCTCACTTGAGCTAGCGCAAGATTGCCACAAATTGGCGGATGACTCTTCGCTAGATGATGTGGTGCGATGGGTTGAAGTCTCTAGGCGAACGTTTCGTATTCATGAAACGCCGCTCAATATTGGCAATGCTTTGAACGCGTATTTTGGTAATAAAGATCAGGCTCGCGTGTTCACCTCAGCGACATTATCGATCGATGGTGATTTTGCTCACTACCAGCAACTTGTTGGTCTGGACAGTGACACACCCTATGATACGTGGGATAGCCCCTTCGACTACTTTAATCAAGCGGTGTTGTACGTGCCTGAGGGTATGCCCTTGCCAAAAGAAGACGGTTTTGTCGATGCGCTTTTTGAACAAGTGTTACCTATTTTGCAGGCCAGTAAAGGCGCTGCATTTGTTTTGTTTACGAGCTTTAGGATCATGCAACAGTTTGAAGAAAAGCTCGCTGATTATGAATTCAATATTCTCACGCAAGGTGATACTAGCAAGCGCGAAATGCTTAAAGAGTTTGTCGAAAAGCCAAACTCGGTGCTGCTTGGTACCATGAGTTTTTGGGAGGGGGTTGATGTGCCAGGTGATGCGCTGCGCGCAGTGATTATCGACAAGTTACCGTTTGAGTCGCCTTTTGACCCAGTGATCAAAGCACGTTTAAATGCCATGCAAGATTCTGGAGAAAACCCATTTATGAACTATCAAGTGCCGCGTGCCGTGATAACGCTACGTCAAGGCGCCGGTCGCTTAATTCGTAGTTCACAAGATAAAGGTGTGCTTATGATTTGTGATGGCCGATTGAGAACCACGCACTACGGACGAGTGTTTTTAAATAGTCTTCCGAAGATGCGCCGCAGCAATAGCCTTGAGAAAGTGTCAGCATTTTTAACTCGATTGTCCGAGGCATCAGAATGAGTGTGATTCTTGCAATTGAAACAGCGTCCTCATCTTGTTCGGTGGCGTTACGCGTCGGTGGTAAGGTCCAAGAACAGAGCGAGGTTGGCAACAACGTTCACTCAGGTGTGTTGCTCGATATGGTCGATCAGCTGCTTAAGTTGGCCAATTTAAATGCTCAAGATCTAGACGCGGTTGCCGTAGGGCAAGGTCCAGGCTCGTTTACTGGTTTACGAATTGGTGTTGGTGTTGGACAGGGGTTAGCGTTTGGCGCGCAATGCCCGATGATTGGCGTATCGTCACTCGATGCCTTGGCGATGCAGTCAAGCCACGACGGAACGATCATAGCGATGTTAGACGCGCGAATGGGCGAGGTCTATTGGTGTGAATACCAAAAAGAAAATGACAAAATTGAACGGATTGTTGATCTGCAAGTATCGCCGCCCTCAAGTGTGCTATCGGCTGCAGACAAACTAAGCGTAATCGGTAATGCATGGGATGTATATGCTGGTGATTTTTCTCTCCTAGCGCAAAAGAGTGAGCTAACAGTCATGGAGCTCACCTATCCTTCAGCCGGGGCTCTATTGAGTTTGGCCGAATTAAAGTACGATCAAAAAGATTGGATTGATGCGGCTGCTTTCGCGCCAATATATGTGCGCAATGACGTGGCTAAGAAATCTAGCAAAAAGCTACCTGGTCGCCGGGAACTGGTCGCCGGGAAGGGTTAACGAGAAGTGATGATTAGCAAATCACTTCGAATGACTTGCTACTAATTTTGCGATTGTTGATTAAAATATCGACAGTCCAAGGGCCAACAAACTCTTCTAAGCCAGCAGCGGGGTTGATCCATTGAATCATTGCTGCGCCTTGGCTAGGCGACAGGCTGAGCCAACTCCAGAGGCGTGTTTCATCTCGAGCTACGGTAAACGGGTGCTCGGTACGCTCTCTTTCGGTATTGCTGGGGTCTTTCCAGACGATGGCTAAGTCGTATTGAGTTCTAGGTAGATTGTTCAGCTCAATAACAGTGAATATCTTATCTGAGCAGCTAAAGTAGTTACGCTCTTCTTTCAGAGGCAGTTCATATTTGTCGCCCAAAGCAAAATAAATTTTTGAACTGACCGGCTTCTTGGAACTAGTCGCCTCGGTATTCGCCTCGCTTGCGAGGCTCAACGAGCACAAAAAAGCCACCAGAAGGGCGGTGGCTTTTTTAAATGATTGCGATGCAAGCATTGTGACTGTCTCGCTCTGAAAGCTCGTTCTATGCGAACGTTCGCTTGATACTAACGAGTTAGAGTAATTGTACCGCTGCCTGATTCGTTAGAACAGGTGGCTGGGTCAGGCGTTGTTACGTAGGTTCCAGATAGCGTATTTCCATTATTGCTAATCGCGAATTGGAAGTTGGTGTCGCCGCGAGTGACTGAGAGGTTGGCACCATTGTTTGTGCCAGTAATCGTACCGTTAATCAAGCAAGTATTGATAAGCGTTGTAGTGTCGAAGATCGCGTTACCAGTAATGGCTGTTGAATCAGTGGCCTGTGAGAAGTTGAACGTCGCAGTACCACCTTGCATGCCGTCGGTATTCTCAAATGTACCAGTGAAAACGCCATTTAGCGTTACGTCTTGGGGTGCCACGGTTGATCCGCTGCTGCAAGCAGCGAGTAAAAGGGTCATAGCTAGGGCGAGGGCTAGATTTTTCATAAGATGGATTCAGTATCGTTTATATGTATTTGTTATTTCTAGAAATATATCTTAAATGCGCGGGCAGGGGCAAGCGCGAATAACTGTTTTTATTGGTTTTGTGATTATTGGTGATAATCCGAGGCTTGTCTATCATGCTCGGCAGAAAAACGGTTACGCTTGATTAAGGTTGTGTAAACGCGCTACGTGCACTGATGTATCGCGGCTTTGTACGATTTCAAATACATAGTCACCTAGCCGAAAGCAAGTAGCCGCTTCGGGTATGTCTTCTAGGTACTCTAAAATCAGTCCGTTCACGGTTTTTGCCTCATCGGTCGGCAGGCTCCACTGCAATTGCCGGTTAATGTCGCGTAAATAGCTGGTGCCACTGACTAAATAAGTGCCTCCATCCTCTGCTTTTATTTCGTCATCTAAACCGGGAGCGGTCGAGGTAAAGCTGCCAACAACTTCTTCTAAAATCAGTTCAAGCGTTACAAGGCCTTTAATATCGCCGTATTCATCGACCACAATGCCAAAGCGACGTCGTTGTTCTTGTAAATTTGTCAGCGCGTGCGTTACCGATGAATTCTCGGGCACAAAATAGGGCTCTCGGATCATGCCAATCATGGTTTCTTTGTTGAAATCGCCCATTTGCGAGAGGTAAAACAGCTTACGAATGTGGGCAATGCCAATGAAATTGTCGACTGAGCCCTGAAAAACAGGCACGCGTGTGTGATGTGAGGTGGCAAGCTGTTCGACAATTTCGTCCCATTCGTCATCAAGGTCGATGGCTTCCATATTAGCTCTGGGTACCATAACGTCTTCAACCGTGACTTTTTCCATTTCAAGTACACGTAGAAGCATCTCTTGGTGCGAGTTATTGAGCATTTCCCCTGATTCGTTGACTGCCGCTCTGAGCTCTTCGTGGCTTAAAGCGTCGCCTTGAGTTTTTACTCGAACGCCTAAGATCTTCAATATGCCATTTGAAAAAAACTTAACGAGCCACACAAAAGGTAGTAAGGCGATTTGCAAAAACGCTAATACCCAAGCCGCAGGAAACGCAATGCGCTCAGGGTTTACCGCGGCATAAGTCTTTGGAGCAACTTCGGCAAAGACAAGTACGATAAAGACTAGTGCAAGCGGCGCATAGGCTAAGCCGGCGTCTCCAAATAAGCGTAAACCAATTACTGTGGCGAGTGTTGAGGCGGCGATATTGGCGACATTATTGCCAAATAGGATCGTGCCGAGCAGTTTATCGGGCGATTCTAAAAGGCTGAGCACTAATTTAGCACTGCGGTTGCCTCCTTCAGCACGCGTTTTCACTCGATAGCGGTTCACCGCCATCATTGCAGTCTCAGAAGAAGAAAAGAAGGCTGACAGCAAAATCAGCAAAAATAATGCAAGGGAGAGTACTCCCAGAGGGACGTCGTTCAATCTGTATTCACACTCATGATAGTCAAAATACGCCGTTTCAAAACAGCTTAAACTATAGTATCACTTCAAACTTGGGTGCGTGTATAGTAAAATTCGCCGCCTAAATTGAGCCTACACCTTTAAGCGTCGTTTTCGATGCTTCGAATTGTATCGCCTGAGATTTACCCTTTCACTAGCTAAATAGCCGAGGAATTACTGTGTTAGAAGCATATCGCGCGCACGTCGCTGAACGAGCTGAGATGGGCATTGTGCCTGAGCCACTAAATGCAACTCAAGTTGCTGACCTTATCGAGTTGTTAAAAAACCCGCCAGCAGGCGAAGAAGACTTCTTGATGGACTTGTTCACAAATCGCGTACCCGCGGGCGTTGACCAAGCTGCCTACGTGAAAGCGAGCTTTTTAGCGGCGGTTGCTGCTGGCGAAGTGAGTTCACCTTTGGTGAGCGATGAGCGAGCTACAGAGATCTTAGGCACTATGCTTGGTGGCTACAATATTGAGCCATTAATCAAAGCACTTGATAACCCTAAGTTGGCTGACGAAGCTGCTGGTTCTTTATCGCACACGTTGTTGATGTTCGACGCGTTCTACGACGTAAAAGAAAAAGCGGATGCTGGCAACGAGTATGCCAAGCGCGTGGTGCAATCGTGGGCAGACGCGGAATGGTTCACTTCTAAAGACGAAGTTGCTGAGAAAATCACTGTGACCGTATTCATGGTCCCAGGCGAGACCAATACCGATGATTTATCTCCAGCGCCAGATGCATGGTCACGTCCAGATATTCCTCTACATGCCTTAGCTATGTTGAAGATGCCGCGTGATGGCTTCGACGTTAATGGCGATCCGCTAGGTAAAATTGAAGAACTTAAGAAAAAAGGCTTCCCAGTTGCGTATGTTGGCGACGTAGTCGGTACCGGTTCTTCACGTAAATCGGCAACAAACTCTGTGCTTTGGACTATGGGCGACGATATTCCGCACATTCCAAATAAGCGCGACGGTGGTTACTGTTTCGGTAACAAGATTGCCCCAATTTTCTACAACACCATGGAAGATTCTGGTGCGCTACCAATCGAAATGGACGTATCGAAAATGGAAATGGGCGATGTGATCGATGTATTTCCATACGAAGGCGTGGTTAAGCGTCACGGCACTGACGAAGTTATCTCGACTTTTGAGTTGAAGACTCAAGTATTGCTCGACGAAGTACGAGCTGGCGGCCGTATCCCGTTGATCATCGGTCGCGGTTTGACCGGTCGAGCTCGTGAGTCACTAGGCTTAGGCCCATCTGATCTTTTCCGTTTGCCCGAGCCAGTTGGCGAAAGCACTAAGGGTTATACACTCGCTCAAAAAATGGTTGGTAAGGCGTGTGGCATCGAGGGCGTTCGCCCAGGCCAATACTGTGAGCCAAAAATGACCACAGTAGGTTCGCAAGATACCACTGGCCCAATGACCCGCGATGAATTGAAAGACTTAGCTTGCTTGGGCTTCTCAGCAGACTTGGTGATGCAATCGTTTTGTCATACAGCGGCTTATCCAAAGCCAGTTGACGTACAAACACACGCTAACTTGCCTGATTTCATTCGTAACCGCGGCGGCGTATCGCTTAAACCTGCTGACGGTATCATCCATTCATGGTTGAACCGCATGCTATTGCCAGACACCGTTGGAACTGGCGGCGATTCGCACACTCGTTTCCCTCTGGGTATCTCATTTCCAGCGGGCTCCGGTTTAGTGGCGTTCGCAGCGGCTACGGGTGTTATGCCTCTTGATATGCCTGAATCAGTATTGGTTCGTTTCACGGGCAAAATGCAGCCTGGCATCACTTTGCGTGATTTAGTACACGCTATTCCATTGAAAGCGATTGAGCTTGGCCTGCTGACAGTTGAGAAAGAAGGCAAGAAGAACATCTTCTCTGGCCGAATTCTTGAAATTGAAGGTTTGCCAGATCTTAAAGTAGAACAAGCCTTCGAATTGGCTGATGCCTCTGCCGAGCGTTCAGCTGGCGGTTGTACTATTAAGCTAAACAAAGAGCCAATCATTGAGTACATCACGTCAAATATCACCATGTTGAAATGGATGATCTCTGAAGGCTATGGTGATGTTCGCACAATTTCTCGTCGTATCGTTGAGATGGAAAAGTGGTTAGAAACGCCAGATTTGTTAGAAGCTGATACTGATGCTGAGTACACCGAAGTGATCGAGATCAATCTAGACGAGATCACAGAGCCAGTGCTTTGCTGCCCGAATGATCCTGATGATGCAAAAACTCTGTCAGACGTTCTGTCACAAGGCGAAGTAGGCATCGACGAGGTATTCATCGGTTCTTGCATGACTAACATCGGTCACTTCCGCGCGGCGGCTAAGTTATTCGATGAAATGGGTCAGTTGGTGCCAACTCGCACTTGGATTGTACCCCCGACGAAAATGGATGAAGCTCAGCTGACCGCAGAAGGTCACTACTCGACCTTTGCTAAAGCCGGTGCACGCACCGAAATGCCTGGCTGCTCATTGTGTATGGGTAACCAAGCGCGCGTAGCGCCTAATTCAACGGTTGTTTCAACCTCTACTCGTAACTTCCCGAACCGTTTAGGTGATGGCGCTGACGTATATCTAGCGTCTGCTGAATTAGCGGCGGTTGCGGCAGTTAAAGGTAAGTTGCCTACCGTCGCTGAATACTTAGAAATCGCTAAGAATCTAGACATGGTTGCTGGTGATATTTATAAGTATCTAAACTTCAACGAGTTGCCAAGCTATCAAGCTGCAGCCGACGAGGTTGAGCTATCCGTTTAGCAATTTCGGCGTTTAAAACACGCTAATTTAAAGAAGCCCAGTTTTTAACTAAGCTGGGCTTTTTTGTTGTTGTATAGCAGCTCAGCTTACGCGGTCTAACGCCCAGTACGCGGTTGATTTACCCATAGGCGGTGTGTATAGTTCCGCGCAGAATTTCGCAAGCTTTAAAGGCTACTTTTTGCCTCGAGGCCGCGTCACTGTATTGAGCATTCCCCCAACAGTATTTAGACAGAATTACAGGTATTTAGGATGAGTAAAACCGCTCTTGGAGTTTTTTGTATTGCGCTCGCATCATTATTGCTCGAGCTCAATTTAATTCGCGTGTTTGACGTACTTTGGTACCCAAATATGGCGTATATGATCATTACTCTCGCGGTGTTTTCATTTGGTTTGGCGGGCGTCTTTCTATCCGTAAAGCCCATCGAGAAAACCGATGATCTCTGGCTAACTCTATCTTTTATTACCTTAGCCATGGCAGGCTGGGTCGCGATGATGCAATGGGCGATTGATCGATTGCCTTTTGACTATACGCAGCTCGGTGGGGAAAACACTGGCGAGCTTACGGTAAACTTCTTTTTGATCTACGGCGTTATCTGTGTGCCGTTCTTCCTTACCGGTTTGGTTCTATCATTGGTGTTCTCGCACTATTCAAGCCAAATCCGAAAGCTGTATTTCTGGGACCTTATTGGCGCCGCACTGGGTAGTATTTTACTTGTGCCTTTATTGCCTCGTATCGGAACCGCGGGAACTATGTTTGTGGTAGCTGGTTTGTCTATGGTCTCGGCCGTATGTTTCTCAGCGGGTCGAAACAAGATGATGACAATTACCATTGCCATCTCAGCTGTATTGCTACTTGGCATGCCGTTTAGCCGTGACAGCATTGGCACCTTCGAGCCGCACATGCACAAGCGCGCCTTTAAGCCTTTGGTTAAGAAAATCAATGAAGGTACCTATTGGGACCCGATCTCGAAGATCAATATTCTTAACACTGAGCTCATGGGGCAAAGCCGTAAATGGATTGCCTATGACGGCGGTACGCAGTCGAGCTACTTCTATCGTTTTGACGGCGATTATCAGAAAATTCGCGACAATATGCCAAAAATCGCGCCGTTGCACTTCTGGAATACCTACGTTGCTGTGTCGCATTACGTTAAGGCCGACACCGACGCAAATGTCCTGATTATCGGCAGTGCTGGGGGCCAAGAGCTTAAAGCAGCGCTAACCTATGGGGCGGGCCATGTTGACGCAATTGAGCTTGTGGGTACGGTCGTTGCGCTAGGTAAGACTCAATATGCTGAGTACACTGGCAATATAATGAATGACCCGCGCGCGAACGTGATTCGCGGCGAAGGCCGAAGCTTTTTGCGCCAAACAAATAATACTTACGACATCATTCAAATGTTCTCGAACCACACCAGTTCGAGTATTGCGGCCGGCAGTGGCTCTATGCAGTCGCTTTACCTGCAAACGGTAGAGGCGTATGAAGACTATTTTACGCATCTGTCTGAAGACGGCATTCTGCATATTAACCATCACATCTATCCAAAAATGGTCGCCACAGCGTCACGCGCATGGGCCAAATTAGGGCGTACTGACTTCCGTAAGCACGTGCTGGTTTCGGATATCTCAGGCGCTCGAGATGACCTGCCGACCATGTTGATCAAAATGTCTCCGTGGACGCAAGAAGAGGTTAATAAAGTTAAAGAGCTGATGCCGGTATTTAACTACCCAGTTGATCCTTTTGATGTTGAGAACTCTTTCTTACCCGACGAATTCTTTGTCGGTAAGTTACCACAATCTGTAATCGACAAAGCGCCATATCGTATTCAAGAGCCGACCGATAATCGTCCGTTCTTTAATTCATTGCGCCTGTCACTTGATACTCTTCCTGACTACGACAAAGATCGTTACGTCAATGAGGGGGTCTCTGCGCTATTGAATTCACAAAAGCAGTCGGGTTACCCGGTTGATGTGATGCACCTAATCATCAGCGCCGGTGCTGCAATTGTGTTCGCGCTTTTGTTTACCTTTGGTCCTCTATTGCTTGCTAAAACAGGTCGTGCAAAGTGGGAAGGTAAGCGCAGTTTTATGACGTATTTCTGCTGTCTCGGTCTGGGTTTTATCGTTTTCGAATTGGTTTTCATTCAGATTTTTATGAAACTAATCGGCTTCCCGCTCTATGCCTATACAACGGTGTTATTCACCTTTTTGTTTGGCGCTGGGGTAGGAAGTTTGGTATCTGAAAAATGGCAACTCATAGAACGAGCACGCACATGGGTGCCGTTCGCAGGTATTGCTTTGTCGACCTTGTTTGTAATTCTGTGTCAGACCTTTGTGTTCGATGGCCTGCTAGAGTTGCGAACCATGTTCCGAATTGCCGCGTCTATTATTATTATCTTCCCACTGGCGTTCTTCTTAGGAATGCCGTTTCCAATGGGCGTACTTGCCGTTGAGAAAAAACCAAAAGGTACCATCGCTTGGGCGTGGGCTCTGAATGGTTTGTTTACTGTGACGGGCGGCATTTTCTGCGCGATCTTCTCAGTGTATTTCGGTTTTATTGCGACCATGTTGGTTGCTTTAGGCGCCTACGGGATAGCTTTTCTGGCCTTCAAAAACCTCTATGCCGGTATGCATGACGGTTAGAGCCACAAGGCTCATGCTCTCAAAAAATAGTTAGAGAGCTATCCCTTGTATCAAAAAGCCGCTCCTTGAGAGCGGCTTTTTACGTTTGAGACATAACGTTTCTTTATTGTCGGTATAGCGGAGTTTCATCATAAGCTTGGCCTAATTTCATCGGCAAATTAGCTCGTTTAGGCTATGCTTATTCTGGTTGAAGCAACGAGGTGTCACCATGGAGTTTGATCCATTTGTCCTGTCACGTATTCAATTTGCATTGAATATCAGTTTTCACATTCTTTTCCCGACGATCACCATCGGGCTCGGATACTTTTTACTCTTCTTTCGTATCCGCTATACCCTCACCAAAGACCCTCATTGGGAATTCATCTACTCTTTTTGGGTTAAAGTGTTTGCCCTCACGTTCGCGCTTGGCGTTGTAACGGGCATTGTCATGAGTTTCCAGTTCGGGACGAATTGGCCGGGCTTTATGGAAGAGGTCGGCAACATTGCCGGGCCGTTGCTTGGTTACGAGGTGCTCACTGCTTTCTTCTTAGAAGCTTCTTTCTTAGGGATAATGCTCTTTGGGCGTCAGCGCGTCTCTAACCGCTTACATTTGATCGCTACGTCAATCGTGACAATAGGCACAACTCTCTCGGCATTTTGGATCTTGAGTTTAAATTCATGGATGCAAACGCCCACCGGCTATACCTACGAAAACGGCGTAATGATTGCCGAAAGTTGGAGTGCGGTGATTTTTAACCCGTCATTCCCGTATCGCTTTGCGCACATGATGGTAGCGAGTTTGCTTACCGCCTCGTTTTTAGTCGCCGGCGTGAGCGCCTGGCGCATGCTTAAGGGTGTTGGTGGGCCAGCAACCATGAAAGTGTTGCGCATAGGTATGATAGCCGCCGCGATACTCACTCCAACACAAATGTTCATTGGTGATTTGCACGGTCTTAATACCTTGAAACATCAGCCGGCTAAGGTTGCTGCAATGGAAGGCATTTGGGAAACACAAAAGGGTGCTCCACTGACTCTGTTTGGCTTCCCTGATGAAGAATTAAGAACCACACGTTCAGCTATCAAAGTGCCCAAGCTCGGGAGTCTGATTCTAACGCATGAGTGGGACGGTGAGCTTAAAGGGTTGAATGATTTCAATGGTCAACATCCTCCAGTGGCACCAGTTTTTTGGTCCTTTCGAATAATGGTCGGCGTAGGCATGATGATGCTGCTAGTTTCCTGGGCATGCTGTTGGCAGATCTGGCGCAAAGGTTCAATTAACCGCTTTAGTCAACGAGTATTGTTTGCTATGACCTTCTCTGGGTGGGTCGCGGTGTTGGCAGGATGGTACGTCACTGAGATCGGCCGTCAACCTTGGATGGTCTCAGGTTTAGTCACCACGGCCGAGGTTGTGGCGGATCATCCTCCGGGCATATTGATTACCACTCTCGCGGCTTACTTTGCCATGTACGCGTTCTTATTAGTCAGCTATATCGGCGCTGTGTTCTACATGTCGAGCAAGCCAGCTAAGTCGCTAATTCATATGCATAATTATGGACTGCCCGGCAAGCATCCTGAAGATCGGGCGTACAGTCCAATTGAAGATCCTGTCGCTAAGGCGGCTGACTCTAATCGATCGTCTATAAATCAAACGTCTATAAATCAAACGGCTGGGAGTTAATCATGGAAACAGCATTACCACTTATTTTCGTGACTATCATGGGTTTGTCATTGCTACTTTATGTGATCTTAGATGGCTATGACCTGGGCGTCGGTTTGCTCTTGCCACTCGGTAGTGATCGAGAAAAAGATATAATGATTGCGTCGATTGGACCCTTTTGGGACGCCAATGAAACATGGATCGTAATGGGTATCGGCGTGTTGTTGATTGCCTTTCCTTCAGCGCATGGGATTATTTTAACCAAACTTTATTTGCCCGCTACTATCATGTTGTTGGGTTTGATCTTGCGAGGAGTAGCCTTCGATTTTCGCGTGAAAGCGGGCGATAGCAAAAAGGAAATGTGGAATCGTATTTTCTTTATTGGCTCATTGGTTGCTTCAATGGCGCAGGGCTGGATGCTGGGTTCTTACATCACTGGTTTAAACGGCTCACTTACTAACACTGTATTTTCAATTTTGATTGCCTTTTGTTTGCCTGCCCTTTATTGCGTTTTAGGAGCGACCTGGCTATTAATAAAGACTGAAGGGGATTTGTTTGCAAAAGCTGTCGGCTGGGCGCGCAAGTCAGTGCTGCCCATGGCGATTGGTTTGTTTTTGGTATCGATCGCGACGCCATTGGTAAGTGATGTTATTGCCGAGCGCTGGTTTCAGTTGCCCAACTTCATTGGTTTGATGCCAATCCCCATTGCCAGCGCGATCGCCTTGGGCCTACTCACTATTTTACTTAGGCGAGATGTCGATCGATTGCGAGAGCTTAATCCGTGGTATTTGTTTATTTGCCCAGTGATTGTCTGTTTGATGGCGGCCTTAGGGTTAGCCTATAGCATTTTTCCGGACATTATCATTGGCCAAATGACGATCTGGGAGTCGGCGGCGCATACCAGTGCACTAATGTTTACCTTCTATGGAGTATGCATTGCCTTGCCGTGCATCGTTCTTTACACGATTTTTATCTATCGGGTTTTTGCAGGTAAAGCGACTGCTCTGAGTTATGACTAAACTACTTATTTACTGAGCTTTGAAGGCCTATGACCGTTAATCCTTACTCTGGATTAACGGTCTAAAAAAACGATCTATGTCCTTAGCTGGCTGAATCTTGCCATCGAACCATGGGTGTAGTTTGAGTAGTATGCCAACGTGCGAGACTCCTTTGTAGTCTACGCCAAGGTTTGCGATGTTTTTATCGTCAAGTACGGCTAATAGAGCGTTCTTGTTTTCGACCCCGACAACCTTATCTCCCAAGCCATGCAGCAATATCATCGGCGATTCACTGCCGTCGATATGGTTCATAGCTTTCATTGTTTCGAAGTTGCTTTCGGGCTCAAAAATTCGCCGATACTTAGCTTCCTCAGGCGTGAAGCCATAAGGCCCAGCCAAGCCGGCAAAGCCGCGAATATCGGTTTTCGAATATCTAAACTCAGACAGATAACGATTGTCGCTGGTAAGCAAGCCACCGATGTGTGCCCCCGCTGAATGGCCAACAATAAAGATATTATTGCTGTCGCCATGATGTTTTGCGATTGTTCTTTTTGTCCATGAGAAAGCTTCAGCTGCATCTTTTACAAAGCTAGGGAACTTGCCCTGAGGGTACTTCACATAGTCAGGTACTACGACTGTGTAACCCAATTCGACAAACGCTTCGGCAGCGAATTTGTATTGACTTTTTTTGCCAGAATCCCAGCCTCCTCCATAGAAAAAGATGATCACTGGTGCCTGTTCAAGTGCAGCATTTGGGTATACGTCTAAACGTTGCCATGGCTTTTTACCATACGCGATGTCTTTTGTGATGCTTTGCGGATAGTCTGACTTGACTGAGCCGTTGAGCAACACTAAGCCGGCTTGAGAGCAAGCACCGAGCAGAGGCAAGGCGAACAAAATTAAAGCTAACTTTAGATACCTACTAAACAATTTATTGCCTTATGTGTGTCGAGTTTTAGAAAATGCTTCGAGCTAAATTGGTCTAGAGCCGATTTTGAATAAACGCATGGATATCTGCCATCAGATCGTCGTCTTTGGTAAACCAAGGGTGTAAGTGCGTGACCATGTCTATGTGTCCTGGCTCGGTATACAGAACATCTCGAGTGTCGACGCCTTTGGCCTTTAATGCCGCGGCCAACTTTTCTTGGTTATATTGGCCGACCTGAACGTCAGCAGAACTGTGAAGCAGTAGTGTTGATGGCTCATCTCCGTCGATGTAGTTTAATGCGTCCATTAATGGGTAATTTTTTGGTGGGCCGAATACTGCTTTTGTTACCTTCCAATCTGGCACAAAGCTATAAGGGCCAGCTATGCCTATCACACCTTTTATATCTTTCGGTGCGAGGCCTTCGGCGTTTAAAAACTGCTTATCGGCAGCGACCATAAGTGCAGTGTGAGCACCTGCCGAATGTCCAGCAACAAACACTTGATCGGCGTCACCATTGTATTTAG
>CAKZRZ010000281.1 GCA_937918955.1 uncultured Arenicella sp. | reverse complement strand
GTTAAAATACCAATGGCCGGAAGCGTAGTTTCGAGCTTGAATGTATCGGTTGCCACAGGTATTTGCTTGTACGAGGTTGTTCGGCAGCGAGGCCAGTAAATTGTCTGGGAAGATAAAATGTTTTACTGAGCTCTCTTTTAAGACCTCCAACATGATTAACAGTATCGAGGGTTAGCCAATTGATACACCAAGCCAGTCTGCAAATTAAAACATCGGGGCGCGGTTTAATCGAAATCACAGATAGAGTTGCTGAATGTGTGGTTCAAAGTGGCGTTAAGAGCGGTATTGCGAATGTGTTTTTGCAGCATACGAGTGCCTCCTTAACCATTACCGAAAACGCTGACCCCACGGTTCTTGACGACCTTGAAACGATCTTTCTTAGACTAGCGCCAGACGGGGATCCAGAGTACCGGCATGATTACGAGGGCGACGATGACATGGCCGCGCATATACGATCAGTCTTAACTAGCAACGAATTAAGCGTGCCGATTAGCAATGGTCAACTTGCCTTAGGCACTTGGCAAGGGCTATTTCTTTGGGAGCATCGTTATCGAGCTCATTCTAGATCACTTCTGATTACCATAATGGGCTAGTGGTGTTTGCATGAAAATATGGGTAGACGCCGATGCATGTCCGGTGGTGATAAAAGAGACTCTGTATCGAGCTGCTGAGCGAGCTAAGATAATGCTTGTGTTGGTTGCTAATCAATCGATGAACCCTCCTGTTTCTGACTACATTCGCTCAATGCAAGTATCAAAAGGCTTTGATGTTGCCGACAATGAAATAGTTCGCCTTGCAGAAGCTAATGATCTTGTTATAACGTCAGATATTCCTCTGACCGCAGATGTTGTGCAAAAAGGCTGTCACGCACTTAGCCCGCGCGGAGAACGTTACACGGCAAGTAACATACAAGCGCGTCTAACAATGAGAGATTTTATGGATACGCTTCGAGGCAGCGGTCAACACTCTGGTGGACCAGCACCCTTGAGCGCACAGGACCGAAGATTATTCGCCAGTGAGCTCGATACACTCTTGCGGCGTTTCACATCATCTATCAAGAAGAGTTAATTATGGCGAGAATTTGTGTGTTTTGCGGTTCGAGTAGCGGCACTGATCCTAAGTATATTGAGTCGGCCGAAGAGCTTGGGCGCAAGCTTGTGGAGCAGGGCTATGGCTTGGTTTATGGCGGAGCGAGCATTGGAACAATGGGGGCAGTCGCCGATGCCGTGTTGAGCGCAGGTGGTGAAGTCGTTGGCGTAATACCGCAGTCGATTGCTGATATGGAGGTAGCGCACACAGGTTTAAGTAAGCTTGAAGTCGTTGCCGATATGCACCAACGTAAAGCCAGAATGATGCAATTATCCGATGGCTTTATCTCAATGCCCGGCGGTTTAGGCACCCTTGAAGAGCTTTTTGAGGTGCTAACTTGGGCCCAGCTTGGTCTACATAAAAAGCCGAGCGCCTTGTTAAATTTGGATGGTTACTACGACAGTTTGTTAGAGTTTCTCGATAATGCTCGCGACCAGGGCTTTGCCAAGCAGGCTCATATCGATACTTTAGCCGTTTCTCCAACAGTTGAGGCTATTCTTCCTGCTTTGATGGCTGCACCTAAGGCTCAGGTTGCGAAGGTTTAGCCAAATAATTTACGATAGATGAGTAAGATTGAAAAAGCGAGTTTCAAAACTAGAGGCATACAATCGGGTCTAGATACACTTTGAGTTTGGGCGGAAGCGTTAATATAAGGCGCGAATGATTCGCGACCACAAGTGCCGAGCGTAGGCGGAAAGACTTGTAACTAGCGCAAATAGAGCCTAATAAAAAAGCCGCCGCGCCTGTGTTGGGCGCGGCAGCTTGGTGTAGCAAAACACAGCTCCTTGTCTAGAAAAGTGCATAAATGCCCTTAGTTACACTTCGCTCACATCCAGGTGATGCTTTGCTGATAACAAGTCTAGACAATTCTATTTTTTTACGCGTCACCCCTAGAGGTGAATTAAGGAGCGGTGATTTAAAGAGAGGTGATCTAAACAGATGAAAGTGTAATATCTAAGTTTAGCTATTCACCAATGACAAGAACTCGGTCCGAGTTGCTTGATTACTTCTGAAAATGCCAAGCATCGAAGACGTTTTCATCACTGAATTTTGCTTTTGAACGCCACGCATCATCATGCACATATGCTTAGCTTCGATAATCACTCCAACTCCTTCGGCGCCAGTAACTTCGCGAATAGTTTCGGCAATTTCTGTGGTGAGTTGTTCTTGAATTTGCATGCGTCGCGCATACATATCCACAATTCTCGCCACTTTGGATAAACCCAATACTTTGCCATTAGGAATATAAGCAACGTGCGCCTTACCGATAAAAGGTAGCAAATGATGTTCGCACATCGAGTAAAGCTCTATATCTTTTACGATCACCATTTCTCGCGAATCTGATGGAAAAAGGGCATTGTTAATGACGGTGTCGAGATCCTGGCCATAGCCTTGTGTGAGAAACTTCATGGCCTTTGCCGCGCGCTTCGGAGTGTCTACCAAGCCTGGACGACTCAAATCTTCGCCACACTCGGTAATGATCTTTTTATAGGCATCTTCCATCGTATATTTCTCTTTAGAAGGATAGTTTAAATACAGTGTTTAACGGGCACATTATGCAGTAAAGCCATTCAATGCAAAACACTTTGTTGTGCCGAATAGACTAATTTTCAGATAGATTCACTGCTTTGAAATTATCGCAGCCTCAAGTTTCCACGACTGAAAAAACTTTTAATGAGGGAGCTCATGGACTACTATTTTGGCCAATTAAAAATTTACTTATCGTTAATAGACAATGATACACAAGCGAATAGAGCTAAGCATTGAAGATCACGTGGCCCATGTGGTTTTATCGCGAGCGGATAAAATGAACGCCTTGGACAATGAGATGTTTGAGGC
>CAKZRZ010000280.1 GCA_937918955.1 uncultured Arenicella sp. | reverse complement strand
ATCGGAACGGTCGGTGTTGGTGAAGCAACGATACCGCAAATTGCCACATTTAACGGTTTGCTTGGCATTGATGAAGATGAGTTTGTGCGCGAGACCAAGGGAACTTTTAAGCTGGGAATCGAATTTGTCGATTGGGGGCGGAAAGGTGATTCGTACGTTCACCCTTTTGGAGTCTATGGTGTTCCTATTGAGTCGGTGCCTTTCCATCATTATTGGTTAAAAATGCATCAGGAAGGCCACTTTGAGCGTCTTGAAGATTTTTCTCTGGCGTGCAAAGCCGCAAAGGCGGGCAAGTTTAGTCGTCCACAAAACATTCCTAATTCGCCTTTATCCCAAATCAACTATGCCTTTCATTTTGATGCAGGCCTTTACGCGGAATACTTGCGTAAATATGCGGAGAAACGAGGAGTGGTTCGTACCGAAGGAAAAGTGGTTCAGGTTTATCAGCGCCCAGAAGATGGTTTTATTAAATCTATTGAATTAGACAGCGGCAAAAAAATTGAAGGCGACTTGTTTATTGATTGCTCGGGTTTTAGAGGTCTACTCATCGAGCAGGCTCTCAAAACAGGTTATGAAAACTGGAATCACTGGTTGCCCTGTGATCGAGCTATTGCCGTACCGTGTGCAAAACATGGCGCGCTAAAACCTTATACTCGCTCTACCGCCAGAGATGCCGGTTGGCAGTGGCGCATTCCTTTACAGCATCGAACTGGCAATGGTCACGTTTATAGCAGTAACTACATGTCCGAGGACCAAGCCGCTGATGTGCTGCTTTCTAATTTAGATGGCGAACCTTTGGCTGATCTAAATACGTTACGTTTTGAAACTGGGCGTCGTAACAAATTCTGGAATAAGAATGTTGTGGCGATCGGTCTTTCCAGTGGTTTTATCGAACCGCTGGAGTCGACTAGTATCCATCTAATTCAATCTGGTATTTCTAGGCTACTTGGCTTGTTTCCGAATCGTGATTTTGATCAGGTCGGCATCGATAAATACAACGAGCAGTCGATTTATGAGATAGAGGCTATTCGAGATTTTATTGTGCTGCATTACAAAGCAACGCAACGCGATGACACGCCTTTTTGGAACTACTGTCGAACAATGTCAGTACCCGATACCTTACAAAACAAAATAGACTTATTTAAAAGTAGTGGCCGAATTTACCGCGAAAACGAGGAGCTCTTTTCTGATCCAAGTTGGCTAGCCGTGATGTTTGGTCAGCGAATTGTTCCTGAAAGCTATCACCCGATTGTCGACGCTTACGATAGCACTGCTTTACACAAGTATTTAAGTGGTGTTGTGGATGTAATAGGCCGATCTGTCAATGCCATGACTAGTCATGAAGACTTTATTCAGCAACACTGTGCTGCGAGCAATACCTAGCTTTATTGGTATGGCGAGGCCGAAGTAAAACACTCAACCAAAATTGCTTGTAAATCGTTATAATCTCGGAAATTCAAACCACGACGAGATTCTAGTATGAACAAACATTCCATCGCTGAAATTTTCGAAGGCGCTGTCGCAACTGATCAACGGGTGACGCTCAAAGGCTGGGTTAGAACTCGTCGAACCTCAAAAGCCGGTATTTCGTTTGTTGCCTTGCATGATGGTTCTTGCTTTGACGCAATTCAAATCGTGGTGCCTGATTCTTTAGCTAACTATGAAGATGAGGTTGTGCATCTTGGGGCAGGCTGTGCAGTAATCGCTACCGGCACCCTCGTTGAGTCGCAAGGTCAAGGTCAGTCAGTTGAGGTGCAAGCCACTGAGTTAGAAGTGGTCGGTTGGGTAGATGAGCCTGAGACCTATCCGATTGCTAAGAAGCGACACACCTTTGAGTACCTACGAACGCAAGCGCATTTGCGCCCTCGAACGAATGCAATTGGCGCGGTAACGCGGGTACGAAACACATTGGCCAATGCTATTCATAATTATTTTTATCAAAACGGTTTTCAATGGGTAAATACGCCAATCATCACCGCTAGCGACGCTGAAGGTGCGGGCGAGATGTTTAGGGTGTCAACCTTAGACATGCAAAACCTTCCAAGAACCGACGAAGGCGCTGTAGATTACGGTGAAGATTTTTTTGGCGGTGAGAGTTTTCTAACCGTTTCTGGTCAACTTAATGTTGAGTCGTATTGTTTGGCGATGTCTAAGGTGTATACATTTGGTCCAACTTTCAGAGCCGAAAATTCTCATACGAGTCGTCATTTGGCTGAGTTTTGGATGGTTGAGCCAGAGATAGCTTTCGCAGACTTAAACGATGATGCGGCCCTAGCTGAGGACTTTTTAAAGCATTGTATTAAGGCTGTTTTAAATGAACGAGCTGATGACATGGCGTTTTTTCAACAGCGCGTAGATAAAGGTGTGCTCGATCGTCTGAACGCGGTCGTCGACAGTGATTTCGTGCATATGGATTACACCCACGCGATTGATATTTTGTTGAGGAGCGGTAAAAAGTTTGAGTATCCCGTGGAGTGGGGCGTTGACTTGGCATCGGAACACGAGCGCTTTTTATCTGAGGAACATATCAAGGGCCCAGTGATTTTGAAGAACTACCCGAAAGACATTAAAGCCTTTTATATGCGCATGAATGACGATGAAAAGACCGTTGCCGCAATGGATGTGTTAGTGCCCGGCATTGGTGAAATTATCGGAGGTAGTCAGCGCGAAGAACGTTTAGATATGTTGGATGAACGTTTTCCTGATAAAGAAACTGCAGAGCACCTATGGTGGTATCGAGAGCTGCGTAAGTATGGCACGGTGCCGCATGCCGGCTTTGGCTTAGGCTTTGAACGATTGATCAATTACGTCACTGGCATGGAGAATATTCGTGACGTAATTCCATTCCCGAGATCGCCAGGGTCAGCACAGTTTTAACCCGCTTTACCCGACTAAATGCTTAGTGAGCCAAGCCAAGCCAAGCGAGCATTGGCTCACAGGTTTGTATCTAAGCGCTGAGCTTTTTGGTTCGATATTGGCTCGGGGTCAGGCCGACTACTTTTTTGAAAAAGGTGTTAAACGTGGCTTTGCTATTAAAGCCACAATCAGCCATAACATCTATCATCGTTTTAGACTTCTGCTCCGGATCTGATAAAAGCAGTTTGGCTTCATCGATTCGGTAATGGTTTACGAACTCGAAGAAATTCTGCTCATAGTGTCGATTGATTGCATTCGATAGTGTTCGAGGTGGAATATCAAGTTGTTTGGCGAGGCGTTCTAAGGTCAATATATTGGCAAGAAATGGTTTTCTGTCCCGCATATGTGACTCTATTTTTGTGATTAACTCAGGAGCGATGTCTGAACGCTCCTCTTCTTTTTCTTGCTTTTGCACTTCTTCCCGAGTTTCCACACCTTCAAACAAAGAACTGCTCATTAGACTAAAGAAAATCAAGCCGCTCACTAAAATAAAGGTAGTGTAGTTGCCAATCAGGCCCATTAGTTCGAAGTCGATATTGATCTGTAGGTGTGCTTTCGCAATCAATGCGATAGAGACAAACACCGCCCATATGCGAATTAACAAAAACGCGATTACTAAGAAGTTCAGCCAGCCCAGATCTATTTGATCGACATTCGAATAGCGTTTGCGAATCTGTTGCCGGCAATGTCGAATGTCGATGACGCACATAACACCAAAAATTACTCGAAGGCCCTCGCGAACCAAGCCTGATAAGTGGCGTAATATTGGCGCCTCAACGGTTTGGTAGTCACGCAGAGCGAGATACTTGGTCGTGTAATCTAGACTGTAGAAGGTAACAACGGTGAACGCCAAGTAAACCGCAGCCGGCAAAATAAACGCTAGGTCGATTTTTGACCATTGGTAGTTTTTATATACCAGCGAGCGGGTATACCAAAGCAGCAGTGGAGCTTCTAACCAATATGCTGTTTCAAAAATTCGATACAAATTCGGCGAAGTATTGAGCGCAACTAAGCGAAAACCGTCTCCATAGTTGATTAGCAGATGAAGCGGAATTGCGGCCTGTGTTAGCAGAAACCCGATTAAGTAGAAATCACTTGGATGACGCTCTTTCTTGACCATAAATATTAGCAAAGCGAATAAGATGCTTTGATAAATTGTCGCCAATAAGATGATGTCGTGAGTATTGAATATCAGGTCTTTCAATGTTCTGAGCGTTTGTTTAGCCGCTTTTATGGTTATTTATACAAACCAGTATAGCCGAACTTGAGTTTGTTAAAACATCTAACTATTTGATCAGTTTCAAGTAATCGAAAACACTGGCATCAATATAGCCTCGGTTTCTATCACCATTTACAGGCTCGATTTCATGCGAGCCAAGAAAATGTTCGCGACCATTAGGGCCATCGCTATCGCAGTAGGCAACCATAAAACCGAGCTCTTTTCCTGCGCTTAGAATTACTGGTTTGGCGGAGTTGTTGAGGTCGGAAAACTCGTCAGAATAGATGTCGAAGCTAGCCTCCCAAATTACTTTGTTTGGACTTTGTGATGAGCGCTTCCACATGCTTGTAACGTGATCGTTAAAGGTTCTTGGTTTGCCTTCAGAGCTGTAGTCAACGGTTTGGTTGTCCAGAGCAATGTGGTACGCAAAAGCGTTGTAGCTCTTTAAGTGGACGCCACCAGATTTATCTTCATCAATAAAAATTTCAAGTGTGTCGTCTTCCCAATAGCTGTCCAGCGGATCACTGTGACTATCGATCAGCACATCATCGACAATTTCGGCGAGCACATAGAGCTTTTCAGAAGTCCAAACTACCTTAAATCGTCCTGAGAAATCTTCGCTCGACGGTTGCTCGCCCAAGGTTAGTTGGTCGATGTTTTCCCAGCTTGCAGACGCCCAGGCGGCATCAGAATTTAGACCATCGACAATTGGCGCGACTTCAGCGTGTGGTGCTTCATAAGCGTGACTTGTGTCATGGCATGCAATGCTAAGCATTGCAAAAAGGCTTAGATGTTTAATCATAAAATTTAGAGGTTGTGGTGAGAGGTTTTGGTTGATGTCATGAATTAGATCGAGTCAAAGTGTTGCTCAGCGGCCGAGATGGCGGCCTTGCACACATCCTCAAGCGAGGGCTCAACATTAATGCTTATAAGTTTTTCTTTTCTGCCGGCTGGCTCGAGCGCCTCGTATTGACTGTCGAGGAGGCTGGCGGGCATAAAATGATCAGCTCTCGAATTTATACGCTCGCTGATTATTTGCTTGCTAGCCTCTAAGTGAATAAAGACGGTGTTAAAGGGTAAGTCACGAATTTTCGCGCGATGAAGCCTGCGCAAACCGGAGAATGACATCACACAACTTCTCTTTGCTCTAGATGCTTGCTTTAAATGTGCTTGCAATAATTGGATCCAAGGGGCGCGCATGTCATCGGTGAGAGCTTTGCCGCTAGCCATGTGATCTAGATTTTCGTGAGGATGAAAATCGTCAGCTTCAATAAATTCGTAACCAAAGTGTGTAGCGAGGTGCTGCGCTACACTCGATTTGCCGCAACCGCTTACGCCCATCACTACAATTAATTTTTGATTCAATGTGCTCATTCTGACTTCGCCTGATCGATCCTAATGCAGCGTTTGCTCGCAAAGTAACACTTTAACTGAATATCGTTCACCGCTTTGAATATTGCGTATGATGTTGTCCTTTAGGTGAATCCCATCTAGCTCGGTGCGTTGAGTGTTAATGTCGCTTGAACGAGTAATTGAGATATCGAATTCAGCTCCTCTGAATCGACGGGTGAGCTTAGCGCTCGGCCAATGGTTTGGTAATTGCGGGGCGATTTTCATGCCGTCAATGCATCCCTGAACGCCGAATAGGCCATCGATAATGCATCGATAGACCCAGTGGACGGTTCCGGTATTAAATAGCTGGCTTGATCGGCCGGCAGTGCGTTCATATTGTCGATACGCCCCTCGATAGTAGTTGGGAATAAACACCGGCATTTGGCCGCGCTGTAAAATGTCGTCTCGATCGTCACTCGGGATCATTTTGCGAAGAAGCTCATACGCTTTATCGCCATGCTGAATTTGATACAAGGCATATATATAAAACGCGGCGGCGTGATTATATACCGAGCCATTTTCCGAAACGCCAGGCCATTTTTGTGTGAGCCTTCCAACATCATCTCGCATTGCCGTGTAAGCAGGCGCTAACATTTCAACGCCAAACGGTGTTTCGAGTTGTTCTTCGATGGCTTTTATTAGCGTCCTTTGCTGCGTTTGGGTGGCTGCTCCACTTAATATTGCCCAGGACTGAGGGTTAAGGTAAATGCGGCCTTCTTTATCGCTGGCAATGCCAAACAGAGTGTCGTCATCTGTAATTCCACGACCATACCAGTTATCACTCCATACGTATTCATTGACAGCGCTATTGCAGGCCATGGCATTTTCTCTGAATTGTTCGGCATCTTCGATATAAGCCAAGTTATCTAATATATCTGCCCACAAATTGCTGGCATAAGCGGTGGCGAGAGTAAGCCAGCCGGAGACCCCTTTGCCCTTGTAGCCAACCATGTTCATCGGATCATTCCAGTCGCCTTGCTTAATATAGTTAAGGCCGCGATGATCACGCTGCTCGAATAACCAGGTCATAGCTAGACTGATATGTTCGCGAAGGCTTTTCTTTTCGGACGAGTCGGCAAAGGCGACTTTCTCGTTCAGAATGCTGTAGTCATTTGTTTCATCTAGGTATGCGCTTAAGCACACTGGCAACCAAACGCAGTGGTCCATATGGGGGACCTGGTTTATGTATTTCAGCTCCGCTTCTTCGCTCAAGAGAATGCCATCAGGCATTGCTCCGTTGCTGTTCTGTTGACTAATCGCTTTTATGAACGCGGCACGACTGACGGCCGGCTTTATATAGGCCATGCCCATATTGTCTTGTAGGTAGTTTCGAGTTTGCGGATCGGTACTCAAACGGTTAACGTCGCCATGATAATAAATCTGCCTGCCTAGCCAATTATTGATGAAGTCGTCGAAGCCAGCATCTGGGGTGCAAACTGAGAGCGGTGCCTTACCGCGATTGATATAAGACTTGTAGTTTGCAAGCTCTTTATTAAAGCCGTCTGCCTGATTAAATAGCTCTCGGCGAATAGTGTCGATATCCCCATCATTTTTCGCAGGCCCAAAAGCAAAGCGAAATTCTTGGCTTTGCCCCGCTGCTAGGGATATCTTGTATTGCATTGCCGCAGTCGGAGTTTCGAAGCTAGCGTCACCGTTGGCGAGTTGATCGTCTTTTATCGCGCTCGGCGAATGCAAGCCTCCCTCGCCTTCAAATTGGCATTGACGGGCCTCCCACGAATCGGGGGTTCGTTCAGCAAGTAAAAATGTTATGTCTTTGAGGTCTTTATTTTTGAAGTAGTCTGAGTATTTTTGGTACGGCGTGATCGAGCGACAGACAATGGCGTTTAGACCAGTATCAAAGTTTGCGCCTTGATTCATCCATGACATATATCCGACTGGAAAATACGGTGTGACGCTGAGGCTTTTGCTGGAATCATCAATATTAGTAATCGATGCAGACCATAACTCTAGCGGCCGATTCTCACTGATACACAGAGCTAACTCGACCCGAACACCATTACTTTCGATCAGCCATCTAATTTGATGCTGCTCTGCAATAAATTCGAAACGGTCGAGCTCCGCGCGAACAGGCTCATAAGGAGCTGAAAATAGAGTGCCTCGATCTAGATCTTTTATATAGAAGTAGCGGCCAGGGTGATGCGCATAGTACTGCGTTTCTGGCTGCATAAATGTTTTGGCTTCAAGGGTCGGCGCATGTGCGTATTTAGCCGGCTCAGGCTGCATAAACTGAGCAGTGGCAAAGCCGCGACAATTCATTTGAATCATCATTGATGGGTTCCAAAGAAATGCAGAAGCCTCCGGCATCGCCTTTGGACAATGTAAACTGACCGTATGTCGTTCTCGGGAAATGAGAGGCCTCGTTGGTTTTGTCATAGCTTGGTATTTTTTTTTGTTATGCCTTGTTATGAACGTGTTTAGTTTTTACGGCTCGCAAGATTGGTTTGTATTTGCTCGAGCTTGCTATTGCTGAGGTTGTAGAACAGAACAACCAGAACCGCGATGCCGGCGAAAACTCCGGGCGCGGCTGTTTGTAAAAAGTTAATGCCTTCTAGTGAGGCTCCGCTTTGTGCCTGATTTGCTTGATAGCCGAAGTATGCTAGTACGCCGAGCATGGCCACAGAGCCAGCGGTGCTGCCTAATTTTTGCGCAAATGTGGCGGCGGCGAATGTCATTGCGGTTGCGCGGTTACCAGTGCGCCACTCATTAAAGTCAGCGGCGTCGGCATACATAGACCACGTTACGGGTGATTTGGGGCCGAGAGCTAAGCTGATTAAGATATTGAGGGTAAACATCAGCCAAACCATATCTCTAGGTACGAAGTAAAAGGCGATCGAAAGTACGCAGACAATACTCATTAGGCCTACCAAAAGCTTGCGCTTATCAAACATGCGCATCAAGAACGGGGTGGCAAAGCAACCGGCAAAGTAAGCGATAAACTGAGAGCTCGCGTAGATGCCAACTAAATCTTCGCGGCCTACATAATATTTGAAGTAGTAGAACGCCGAGCCGCCACGTAAGGTGATAGTGATCATAATGATCAGCGCCAGTAGAAATAAGATTACCCATGCTCGGTTATGCAAGAGCTCTGCTATGTCTTGAAATGGATTGGTCTTTTGCTGAGCTGGTGGGGCGACACGCTCTTTGGTTAACTTGAAGGTTATAAAGAAAATGATTGTCGCGGCTACTGCATAAGCGAAAGCCATTAATTGCCAGCCAGCCTCTGGGTTGCTTCTACCAAATAGTGTAACTAGCTTAGGGGTAAACCATGCTATTAAAGCTGACGCACCAAAAGCAAACATAAAGCGAATACTTACTAATAGGTTGCGCTCTTCGACATTGCCGGTAATTACCCCTGATAAAGAAGAGTAGGGTGTATTGAGAACGGTATAGCAAGTCATCATAAAGCAATAAGTCACAAATGCCCAAATTGCTTTATGTTCCACGCTAATATCGGGAACGGTAAACGCGAGCACCACGGCTATCGCCATCGGAATGCTGCCCCAAATCAAGTAAGGCCTAAACTTTCCATGCTTTGTATTGGTTCTATCTGCGATAGCGCCCATGATTGGGTCGGTGAAGGCATCTACAATTTTTGCTGCTGCGATAACGGTCCCAGCTACAGCGGCACTTAATCCGAGGTAGTCTGTATAAAATGCTGCTAAATAGGTACCAATTAAAGCCCAATAGAAGTTAAAACCGGCATCGCCAACCCCATACCCCAGTCTTTCTTTCCAACTCAAGCTCGCAATACGGCTGTCTTTGCTTGAGGAAATAGTATTTGAATTCATGGCCTTAGCCTCCTTGGGTTCACTGCTTTTTTAGTTATTGTTTTTCTTAAAACATTATAGGAGAGAATGATAAAGCAAATTGTTCTCCGTGGCGTTCAACTTTCCTCTGAGCCTGTATTTGAACGTTCAAATACAGGTATGAGCGTAAAGTTTGTCGCCACAGGCTTGTTCCTTTCTTATATTTACAAGCGCAGTAAGCGATATGGTTTAGTTCGCTGTTAAGAAGATCGTCGGTAGCGAACTTGGTTTGTAAAGCCTGTCCCTGCAAAACGACGACAATATGAACTGCATACCGATCTGGCTTTTACCCTTTAGTCACTCGGTATTCTTTTCACCAAAGTTGAGTCGATGATTGTCGATTCGAATTCGGCGGCTCTGCATGGACTGGTCGCCCGCTAATAGAAATGGTCGCCCGGTGCTCCCTCTCCTCCTCTCTCGTGTGCTGGGCGGCTTTTTTCTAGTTTATTAGCACTGAGTGCTTTTTACAGCGCGTTGGAACGGCATTTGGCGGATCGGAGTCTACGGTCCGCATAATGTTTAGGAGCTTTTGCCCTTATGCGAGAGGGCATTGCTTCGACCATAAAGAAAGGCTGGCCCGCGAAAATGTGAGGTTGGCGATAATGATAATAAAAGCTTGAGCCAGTATGAAAATTGCAATCAATAAACAAACAAATTTCCCTAAAAACCGACTTTCTTCGGTATCCGCATGCATAGCTGTCAGTTTGCTTGTTGCTGCTTGTGCTCAACCGAAAAGTGATGTAGACAGCAAATTAAAGGAATCTACTGGCGTTGTTGCGGCTTCGGATACAGGAATGAACCCTGAGCTGTGGCCTGAGCGCGAAATCAGCCCGAGCAGAGACCAATCGATCGAAGAGCGTGCAGCAGCAATCTTGGCGAAAATGTCAGTGCCAGAGAAGGTGGGTCAAATGATGCAGCCGGAGCTTAAGTACATTACACCTGAAGAAGTCAAAAAATTTCACATTGGCTCAGTGCTTAACGGTGGCGGCACTACCCCAAACAACGATAAGTATGCAACGGTTCAAGATTGGGCAAATTTGGCCGAAGAGTTCTATCAGGCATCGATGGACGAATCTGACGGAAAAGTAGCGATCCCAATTATCTGGGGGTCGGACGCAGTGCATGGCAATAACAATGTTTATGGAATGACCTTATTCCCACACAATATTGGGCTGGGCGCAGCTGGCGACCCTGAGCTGGTGCATAGAATTGGCAAGGCCACGGCTATGGAAACGGCGATAACTGGCGTTGATTGGACATTTGGCCCAACGGTTGCTGTTGTGCGAGATTTGCGCTGGGGTAGAACTTACGAGTCATATTCCGAAGATCCTCGCATTGTTAGTGATTATGCTCGCGAAATGGTTCGTGGAATTCAAGGTGAAGACGTTAAGCCTGGCGTATATAAGCCCAAGAATGTAGTGGCAACGGCTAAGCACTTTTTAGGAGATGGTGGTACAACTCAAGGTGTCGATCGTGGTGATACGGCCGTCAGTGAGAAGGAGCTAGTGGATATTCACGCTGCTGGTTACATCTCGGCCTTGGATAGCAATGTATTAACTACGATGGCGTCCTTTAATAGTTGGAATGGCGAAAAACTACACGGTCACAAATATTTAATGACCGACATTCTTAAAGAGAGAATGGGCTTTGATGGTTTTATTGTCGGCGATTGGAATGGGCACATGCAGGTTCCTGGTTGCACCGTTAAGAAATGCGCTGCGACAATTAACGCCGGTCTTGATTTGGTTATGGTACCCAGTGATTGGAAAGACTTGTTAGCGAATACTATCAAGGCTGTTGATGCTGGGGATATTCCGATGTCTCGTATTGATGATGCCGTGACTCGAATCTTGAGAGTCAAATTGCGCGCTGGCCTGTTTGATGCTGGCCCAATTTTAGGACGAGAGCATGTAGGTGATTTGAGCTTGGCTGGGCACCGTGATCATCGAGCTATCGCTCGAGAAGCGGTACGTAAATCCCTTGTGCTTCTAAAAAATAATGGTTCCGTTTTGCCGCTCTCGCCAAGTGCGAATATTTTAGTCGCTGGCGATGCCGCCGATAATATCGGCAAGCAAGCCGGCGGTTGGACTCTATCATGGCAAGGTACTGGTAATAAAAACGAAGACTTCCCAGGTGCTAGCAGCATTTGGGATGGTATTAAGTCGTCGGTCGATCAAGCAGGCGGTAAAGCTGTATTGAGTGTGGATGGGAGCTTTTCATCTAAGGACTTCGATGGCGCCGAGAAACCCGATGTGGCCGTCGTGGTTTACGGTGAAGAACCCTACGCAGAATGGCATGGTGACATCACTAGCATTGAATATCAGTATGGCAGCAAGCAAAAAGATCTCGATTTACTTCAAAAGTTAAAGGGTCAGGGCATTCCTGTGGTATCGGTTTTTGTGACTGGTCGACCGCTGTTCACCAATCGCGAGTTAAACGCGTCTGATGCCTTCGTTGTGGCATGGCTCCCAGGCTCTGAAGGTAACGGAGTCTCACAAGTAATAATGCAGTCGCCAGACGGAAAGGTTCAATATGATTTCCAGGGTAAGCTCTCGTTTAGCTGGCCTAAAGATGTGAGTCAGGCGGTCGTGAATATCGGTGACGAATCGTATGATCCACTGTTTCCATATGGATATGGTTTAACTTATGCCGCGCATCAAGAAGTGTCGAATAACTTTGACGAAAGCACAGAGCGGCGCGCCACCGATAAGTTAGAAGAGTCTTGGATGTTTGTTTCTCGAGAAATGAGCGACTACCAATTTATGTTGAGTGACGAGAATGCCGAGGCGGTTGTGGTTAATGGTAATCGTCAAGTAAGTTCGGATGACGAAAACTTGATGTTGCTGTCGGTCGACAAGGTAGCGCAAGAAGATGCACGTCGACTTGCATGGAAAGGTAAGCGTCCAGCAACCGCCTCACTGACGGCTAAGCATCCGATTGATATGAGTCAGTACATTGGTCAGAACGCGGCTTTATCATTTTCGATGAAGGTAGATAAAGCGCCCAAAGGTGAGGTTCATCTTTCGATGGTGTGCGATAACGGATGTGACTCGAGCTTACCCTGGTCGGAGATGTTGAGTGCCGCTAAGCCTGGCGAATATGTTGATTACAATATTGATCTAGGTTGCTTTGTCGCTAAGGGCGCTAAGCTAGATGCCATGACAGAGGCATTTGTTATGCGTTCTACCGGCGCTTTGGATGTTGTTGTTTCGGATATCAAAATTGTTCCGAATGTAGCAAAGGAAAGCGCTTACCATTGCGGTTAGTAACTGCAGTTGGTAGATGTTACTTGAGCGAATTTTAGCTCATCAAGCGAATAATATAAGAGTAAATAGTGAATATGGGCGGGGACTCGGTCTCTTCTGAACGATAAGCGCGACAAGCTAAAGCGGTTTTGTTTACAATAGCGCCATTGTAATTTGATCGCGCCCTCAGCTAGCTTTAGCTGTTCTTGAATGTCTATGAAAAACACTTCAGGCGTGCGCGGTTCTCTGTAATAAGCAAGTGGAGGAGAGACCATGAGCAAATTTCCCGCGGGCGTTGTATACGGCCAAAAATTAATCGATCTATATGATGACGCAAAAGCCAATGGCTACGCCTTGCCCGGCGTTAACGCCGTGGGCACTTCTACGGTTAATGCCATCATGGAAACAGCGGCTAAGGTCGAGTCGCCTGTAATTGTCCAGCTATCGTTTGGTGGTGGTCAGTTCTTTGCTGGTAAAAGTTTAGAGAACGGTAACTTCGAAGCATCTGCGGCTGGCTGCATATCTGCGGCATTACATGTTCACCAAGTTGCTGAAATGTATGGCGTGCCAGTCATTTTACATACGGATCACTGTTCCTTAAAAAACATTGAATGGATTGATCGTCTGCTTGATTACCAAGAGGGCTACTATGAGCGCTATGGTAGGCCTTTATTTAGCTCGCACATGCTTGATTTATCAGAAGAGTCAATTGAAGAGAATATTGATGTCTGCGTAAAGTACCTTGAGCGCATGAGCAAGCTTGAAATTGGCCTAGAGATCGAGCTTGGGATTACGGGTGGCGAAGAAGATGGCGTTGACAATTCAGATGTCGATGTCAGTAAGCTCTATACGCACCCGTCTGAGGTGTTTTACGCTTACGAGCGTTTGATGGCTGTTAATCCGAATTTTACCGTTGCGGCGGCGTTTGGTAATGTCCATGGAGTCTATAAGCCTGGAAATGTGAAGTTATCGGTTGAGATTCTAAAGAATTCACAAAACTACGTGGCCGACCAAATAGACAAAACAGGCACCAAGCCGGTGAGCTTTGTTTTTCATGGTGGATCAGGTTCTTCTCAAGACGACATTCGCAAGTCAATTGAGTATGGCGTGATCAAAATGAACCTTGATACAGACATGCAGTGGGCGTTTAGCGCTGGAGTGAGAGACTATTACGCGCAGTACAAAGATTACGTTGCGACCCAAATTGGTAATCCTGATGGCGATGATCTACCCAATAAAAAGTACTATGATCCTCGTAAAGTGCTGCGCCAGGCCGAGGAGTATTTTGTTGCGCGTTTGGAAGAGTCTTTTGCTGATCTGAACTGCATTGGCCGCAATAAGTAATTGATTTAGAACTATTTTACCTGTATCGGGGCCTTCGAGCGGGCTAGATTCGACACAGCCTGCTCAAGCTTAGATCTAAAAATCAGTTTGCGCCAAGGATAGGCGCTATGTTTAGCTAAACAAATGGTAAGTATCGACTTTAGGCCAATGAAATTTATTAGACGTTTCTCTTAAAATGTACAATATCAACAATTTATTGCAATTGACTCAAGTAAATTGAACCAAAACACTGCTAATTTGGCACTCAGATTGATAGAATCAGCTCGAGCCGCAGATTTTTCGCGGGTTGCAGCGTGTTTTGCTGTGCTAAAACGCGTCTCACCAATTGTAGAAAGCTGTTAAATCGTAGGTTGGCAGTTTGGGTAAACGCTTTGGTGCTTGTTATTATAGTTAGTGGTAGGGGTATTCTTAATTTTAGCCATTAAACTTTGGTATTGATCTCTGCTATCACTGGTTCTGATTGTATGAGTCGTTTCACCTGAAAGTTTATGTCCGAACTATTGAGCAATGTGCTTGGTAGTTTGTTGTGGTCCTGTCTTGTATGGTTGCTGACGGGAATGATGGTTGAATTACCGTCGCGGTTTTTGGGTAAATGGTTGTTTTCGAGAAAGTATATACGTTGGAGTTATGTATTTTCGACAAATAGGCAGTACTTGCGGTTAGAAGCTTGTATGTGCAGCGCCCTTATTTGAGGCGTTTTATGTTTTAAATTCGCGTATGCGATGGGTTTGGTTTAAATGACGAACAAAAGTATTGGCTTAAATGCCACTATGAGTAAGAGTGCCAAGGCGAGATTCGCCGGCTTCACGGGTAAAGCGCTAGCTGTCGCTGCCTTGAGTTTGACAGCTCATTCCTCTCACGCCTTTGAAGAGTTTTTCGTACCGTTTCCTGAAGATCATACCTTAGAGTTCTTGCAAGGGATTACATCATCGACATGTCCTGCTGGAACTGATTTCGTAAATCGAGGAGGCGCTGCTGCTCCGCAGGATCCGATCAATACCATTACTGACTTTGTTGTTCGTGTGAATGGCACTATCATCGTGGTGGATCACTTTGAGGACGATCCTGATACTCCAGCGGTGGAAGGGTACGAAACGATACCTCTTGCTGACATTGCTAATAACCCTGCTCTTAGATCAAGCGTAACTACGCGTATATATGGTGACGGCGACGTTAGCAATGGCGCGGTTTCGGGGGTCACTACCGACGCTGGTGACGTGCTGGTGCAAGGCCAGGTTGTGGTATTTGGTGAAGAAATCACCACGGCGACACAGCTCAACGATATCGAAAACGACGGTCGCCCGATTACTGGCGGTGGAACTCGCACTCAAGATGGCATCGATGGCGGCGACCGTATCTTTGCTTCTGAGACAATTAATATTACGCGCGCACAATGGGCGACTGGTTCAGAAACACTGTTTGCAGGCGCCTTTGAGTTATTTCCGATCGCTCAATGGGGCACTAGTTTTACGGTGCCTGTTGGTGAGGATTCTAACTCCTTTGAGTTTGCTTGGACCGGCGTTACTGTTATGGCGGCCAACGACAATACTAGTGTTTCAATCGACGCTAATGGCGATGGTGACTTTGATGATGCCGACGATGTAAGCGCTCAAATAATTAACCGCGGTGAAACAATCGAAGTTGCTGGTCGCAACGATGTTTTGGGCCAAACTACTGGTGGTTTGAACGAGGGCGCGCGAATTTTCTCGTCCGACATTGTTCAGGCCAACATAATTAGTGGTCAAGAGTGTACTGGTTACGCCGCACGTTGGTTTACATTGTTTCCAGATGCATTGCTCGGTAACAACTATTACGAGCCGGTTTCAACTCGAGCGGGAAACCCGACAACAATTTATCTTTACAACCCATCTCCGTCAGAAATTACGGTGAATTGGGAGACTACTGCGGGTTTTCAACCTGATATTGTGATTCCAGCTTCATCTACTGTTTCTCAGTTGATTCCAGTTGATTCAGGAGCGCGTTTTTTCACCACCACAACATCGACCTTCGGCGCTCTAACCGTTACTGATGAAGCGACCGGTCTCACAGGTGGTCTAGCCAACGGTATTACCAACGATTGGGGTCATGCTTCGACGTCTCAGCGGCTGATGGGCAACATCGTGCAAGTGGGTTATGCCGAAGGTGATGACCCAACGACCACAACTCCGGCTGAAAATGGTTCACCAGTTTGGCTTATTGCCGATAACTTGGAAGACCCTAGTGATACTGAGTTCCAAATATGTGTGGACGTTAGTGGTGACGGCGGGCCAAACACTGACCCTAACACCGGTTTTACTTTCGATTATGAATTCACCCTTGCGCGATTAGACAGTGCGAGGCTTTACGACGGCGGGCGTGATACGCCAAACGCTACTCCTGCAAACATAGACGGTGACCAAAGTGGTATGTTGGCATTCGTGTGTGATGGTAGTGATGCGATTCTTGCTGCGGCATGGGGTCAGGCTCCAGATACAGCAAGTACCGGTGCGCCAGCTGTAGATTTGGGTACCACGGTGCGTTCAGTGAGTGCTGACGTAGCATTTATTGGCGATACCGTTTTTGAAGATGTTAATGCTAATGGTGTGCGTGACCCAGGCGAGCCAGGCATTGAAGATGTTACGGTTATCCTGACACCGCCTCCCTCGGTTAACTTAGGCAGCGGCCCTGGACAAGCGTTAATTGCGCGTACCGATTTCAATGGGAGCTATTTCTTCCCAGGCCTTGTAAATGGTGACTATGAAATCGAAATTGTACCACCATCGGGTTTCGTTCAAACGTTTGACCCAGACGAATCCAATGGTGATCTACTAAATTTAGATAATCAATCAAGCCCTAGTGTCGCTGATTCTTCTGGTCGCCTCGATCAAGATTTTGGCTATCAAAACAATGTCCCTCAAGGGCGCGTTGGCGATTTTATATACCAGGATATCAACGGCGATGGCATTCAAGACGTTGGTGAGCCTGGAATAGCGGGTGTAGAGGTTGAGTTGTGTCTTTTAGGTAGTACTCCCATTGCAGGCGACCAATTTTCGGACGTTAGTTACGGTAATAATCCAACTCAATGGACTAGCGACTGGGTTGAAGTAGGTGACGATAACTCGCCCGCGACAGCCTCTGAAAACCCGTTTGGAGGTGGCACACCCAATACGGGAGGCTTTCTGATTCTTGGAGGCGAACTTCAAATTGGCGGAAATGGCAATGCGAATTTGAGCCTTACTCGTGAATTTAGTTCTATTGGTACCGACAGCGTGACCGTCAGTTATGACTTTCGGGCCTTAGATGATCTATATGAAGCTAATGACATTATTTCGGTGCAAACCTCTATCAACGGCGCCCCATTTGTCACGCAAGATACATTTGTTGGCCAAGCAATTGACAATACCGCAGGGTCTAGGTCGTTCTCGGTCGTTACTGGTTTTGCTTCGAGTGTGAGGTTGCGCTTCCAAGTTACTCAATATCAAGGAGGTAATGAACGAGTATTTATTGATAATTTAGAGGTTTCAGCGGATGCTTCATGTCAAACACAGACGACTGATGGTACTGGGGCCTACCTTTTTGAAAATCGTTTGCCAGGTGCCTACGAAGTCACGGTTTTGAACCCGCCAGCGGGTCAGCCAAATACAGATGACCCAGGTGGCGACGGCGATAGTTCTAATACTTTTTCTCTAAACGCCAATGGCGGTAATTTAGATCAAGATTTTGGCTATTTTATTCCTGCCACTTTGGTCGGCCATGTTTATTTAGATACTAATGGCAATGGCGTACAAGAAGTCGGTGAGCCAAATGTTGCTGATCTTGACGTGCTCATTACGGATTCAAATGGCAACCTCCAAACAGTAACAACCGACAGCAATGGTGATTACTCTGCCGAAGTGCCCCCTGGTAACGCGCAAGTTAATATTGATGACAATGATCCTGACTTTCCAGCAGGCTTCATTCAAACTGATGGAGTAGACCCCAATAATGTACTCGCAGTTGCTGGTTTGACGGTAGATGCGGGCGATGATGGTTACTTCCGAGGCAATACTATTGGCGACACAGTCTACTCAGAGCAAGACGGAACGCCTGGAATACAAGGCGCTGGCGATCCAGGTATTGCTAATGTTCTGGTTACTTTAACGCCTCCTGCTACGGTAGATCTCGGCCTAGG
>CAKZRZ010000279.1 GCA_937918955.1 uncultured Arenicella sp. | reverse complement strand
CGCTGGAGGTAGCGGGTTTGGAATGCTTAGGTTCTCAGTTTTCGAACCACTTCGCGGCCCAAGCAGTGCGGTGCCTTTGAAGCCCTCAACTAACTCCAGAAAACCCGCCGGCCATGCAAGCAAGCCAGGAGCGAGCAGCATGTCGTAGCCATCCAATGACTTAACCGTTGGTGGCAGAATATCAACCGACAAACCATTGCGCCGAAGCGCGCGATAAAATTCGAAGCTCAGCAGGAAATTGTCAAAGTCTTCGCCTTGGGGCTGAATCTGCCACGCCCAACAGCTTTCGTAATCGAAAACCAGCGCAACTTTGGCTTGAGCAGGAGCCACTTCGCCAAGTGCTTTAATCTCATCTGACGTTTGCTGAACTTCATCAAATACCGCCGATGGCTGGCTATCAGGCCGCAACAATCCAGCATGCATTTGCTCTTGCGCGAAAGGAGCTTGCCGCCAGCGGAAATAACACACAGCTTCGGCTTGATGAGCAATCGCTTCGAAGGTCCATAAACGCACCATGCCATCAAGCGGAGCTGGATTATTCGGTGCCCAATTTACCGGGCCTGGTTGCTGTTCCATAACCCACCAACGACCTTTACCCACTGCACGATACAAGTCGTGATGGAAAGCTTGAAGGTCAGGGTCACCTTGGCGTTCGAATCGTTGTTTCCACTCATCACTCGCTTCGGTGCGGTCAACTAAAAAACCTAAGGGATAGCTATCCCAACTGGCGATATCAAGATCGTCGCCCACTTTGAAATGATCAAAATCAACGATGCGCCCCATATAGTTATGAATTAAAGGCGTGTCTGTATGCGTTCTTAACACCTCGGCTTGCGCTTTGTTGTAGGCCACTACTTGATCACTACTAAAACGCTGAAAATCGAGACAATGGCTCGGGTTCGGTTCTGTCACCGTTAGATTCGGCAACTCAATTTGCTTAAAGCTTGAGTATTCCATCGACCAAAACACATTGCCCCACGCTTGGTTTAGCGAGTAGACGTCTTGATACTTTTCTTCTAACCAATCTTGAAAAGCGTGTTTGGCATTGTCGCTATAGGATATAACTGTGTCATGGCAACTGTATTCATTGTCGATTTGCCAGCCAATGATCGCTTTGTGTTTGCCGTAGCGCTTGCTCATCACTTCGGCAATTCGCTTGGACTCCTGCAGATATCCTTGGTGGCTAAAGCAATAGTGCCTGCGAGAACCAAATTTACGTACTTGTCCATTCGCATCAACTGCAAGCATGTCAGGGTGCTTATCGATCATCCAGCGTGGCGGGGTAGCCGTTGGCGTGCACATCACAACACCAAGCCCGTATGAGTCAAGAACATCAAGTGCGCGATCCATCCAGTCGAAATCAAACACACCTGGCTTAGCTTCAAATCGTGACCAAGCAAACTCACCGACTCGAACAATACTCAAACCTAACTCAGCCATTCGCCGAGCGTCGTCTTGCCACTGCTCCTCAGGCCAATGCTCTGGGTAATAACAGGTTCCGAGTTGCGGCTTGATTGAGCTTGAGTTCATAATAAATCGTTAGATAGTGGTAGTAATACGGAAGACGTCAATTTACATCTGGCCATTTAAATAATATTTATATTATAATTAAACTTGGGTATCAGTGAAAAATTTAAAACGTGTTTAGATATTTATCCAGTCTAAACTAGCATGCAAACAAAGTTGACACATGCCGCAATAATAAATTGATTCAGGCAACGCAATCGAATGACAAATAACACCACGTTTATCGCCGGAGACTGGGGAACCAGCAATTTGCGGCTATACCTATGCGAATACAGCGGCGGCAGCTCGAAGATAATAGAGTCTCGTTTTGGCCCCGGCATCAGTCAGATCAATGGTGATTTTGAAGATAAGTTTTTTAACTTAACTCAAGATTGGCTGGATGCGCATGGGGCAATTCCTGTATTGCTCTCAGGCATGATAGGTTCAACCATCGGTTGGAAAGACGCGCCTTATTTGAGCTGCCCGGTTGACGCCAAACAAATTGCCGCAGGCCGCTTAGAGTTTGAAGCTCGAGGGCTTAACTTTTCGATATTAGCTGGCTTGAAAACCGAAAACCCTCTCGGTCAAGCCGATGTTATGCGCGGTGAAGAATTGCAAATGCTCGGATGGCTTCGCTTACAACAACGAAGCGAAGGCAAACATCTGTTCGCCCTGCCCGGCACACACAACAAATGGACTTTAGTAGACAACGGAGAGATCAGCAATTTTCTAACAGCTTTTACCGGCGAACTCTTTGCCTTACTTCGTGACAACAGCATTTTAGTAACCGAACAAAACACCTTCAGTTTTAGTCAAACGGTGTTTATGGATGGCGTAACAACCATCGATTCGCTGGGCGAGGCCCAACTTGTACACGCCTTATTTTCAACTCGCAGCAAACAAGTTCTCGGAGATATGGCCAGTAGTGACGCGCTCTCCTACGTTTCAGGTTTAATTATTGGTGCCGATGTAATGGGCGCCAAATCATTGTTTGGCGATGTCGATGGTGTAACGATCATTGGCGAACAAACGCTCTCAGAACACTATACTCTCGCTCTCGAATACTTCGGCCTAGAAAGCCAAAGTTGTGACCCTTCTGAAATCGCCATCTCGGGCTACGACACAATTTTTCAATACTTAAACTTACAGGAAAACACATGAACATCGCACTCGACACATGGCTAGAGAAAATGCCAGTGGTCGCCATTATTCGTGGCGTTCAACCGAATGAAGTGGTGGAAATTGGCCGCGCAATTCATGAGGCTGGCATTGGAGTGATCGAAGTACCGCTAAACTCACCCGAGCCGTTTGAAAGCATCAAACGTTTAAGTATCGACCTTGGCGAAGACTGTGTTATCGGTTGCGGAACTCTGCTTACCGAAGAAGATGCGAAACGAGTAGCCAAAGTTGGCGGGCAAATTGCGGTAACACCGAATACTCGACCAAGCGTCATCAAAAAAGCGATCTCTCTGGGCATGACTCCGATGCCAGGTTGGTCAACCCCAACAGAAGCCTTTGCCGCTTACCGTGCAGGTGCACGATATCTAAAACTTTTTCCGGCGTCGAGTTTCGGTGCAGGGCACATCAAAGCCGTGAAAGCTGTTCTGCCAAGCGACGCGAAAATACTCGCGGTTGGCGGTGCTGGCGCGCACAATGCCGCCGAATGGTTAGCAGCGGGAGTCGACGGCTTTGGCATCGGTAGTGACATCTATAAACCGGGGCGCAGTGCTGAAGATGTGCATCAGCGCTGCAAAGACATCGTCGATGCAATCAACTCGGCACGCTAAATCATGCGTCTAATAAAAACTCTATCGGTGGCCAACGAACTCGGTGAAGGCGTTATTTGGGACCACCAAAACCAGAAACTATGGTGGACCGACATTCAAGGCTCAGCGCTATATCGCTATGATCCTGAATCAGAAGAATTAGAGCAATGGCAAATGCCAGAACGACTCGCCTGTTTCGCCCCCCGCGAAGGTTATGCTGATCACCAATTAGTATGTGCATTTGAGTCAGGCTTCGCATTTTATTCGCCTGTCGACGGCGTACTTGAATGGATTGAAAAACTTGAGAGCGACAACCCCGGCACTCGTTTCAACGATGGCCGCGCCGACCGTCAAGGTCGGTTTTGGGCAGGCACAATGGTCGAGGATCAAGACAATGCGAACTATAAAGGTTCTTTGTATTGCTTGAATCCTGATCTGAGTGTTACTAAAACCGTCAGCGGTTTATCGATCCCGAACAGCTTATGCTGGAGCCCAGATGGCAAAACCATGTATCACACTGACACACCAACTCTGGAAATCAAGCAATACGATTTCGACATTGATACCGGCCGCTTTGGTCAAGCTAAGACATTTG